>DAOTVV010000092.1:0-27963 GCA_034436255.1 Anaerolineae bacterium | reverse complement strand
ACCGGTGTTGGCGGCTGGCCTCGTTGGCCGGCCACTTTCATCACCAGGCCGAAAGTCACAAACGCCAGTACAGCGAAACAGAGGGCGACCAACTCTCACTTTCCTGTGCAGCGTGAATTCGCCGTGAGCGGACAAGCCCATCTCGGCAAGCCAGACGGCCGCCAATACTAGCTGAGCCCCCGGCGGCGGGCAATTGCCAGCCTTGCCCAGATAGCCAATCGTGGGCCCAGAAGCGTTTGCGGCACAGGCGGCGAGGGGCCGCCAGCCAGGACAACCGTCGGCACTCGATCTCGCCCGCCGAGTGCCCCGTTCCGGTCGGCGTTGTCCGCTTTCTACTTCCCCAGGATTACCTGCGATCGTGCCGCTACCTGTCTGCACCTCAGGTATTTACGTCAAGTTTACTGACCGCGTCACCTGCATGGCTATAATTGGCGTAGAGCAAGAGACGGGTGTAAACAGGTCTGGCCCGCATCCTGCAGCGAACTGACTTCAGCCGCATTGCCGAACGACGCTAATAGTTAGCGACGCATAGTTGCGCGGCAGTGGCAATGCCGGATAATAGAGTTGAGGATTGTGTGCGCAGTGGCATGCGCTGTTGAGTGTAACGGGCTCAGTTCATGCATTCGAATGGTCGTGAGGGATTCTGGCGATGACGCCGAGATTAGCTAGTCTGGTTCGCTATGCTGGTAACCCAGTGATCGAGCCAAAACCGGAGCACCGCTGGGAGGCGCGCTCCGTCTTCAATGCCGCAGTGGTCAACTCCAACGGCCTGTACCACATGCTATATAGGGCCGTGGACCCGAGCCTGATTTCGAGCATCGGCTATGCCGTGAGCGCCGACGGGCGTCACTGGATGCGCCTGGATGCTCCGGTTCTGGCGCCGCTTGAGCCATGGGAAGAGCGCGGCGTAGAGGACCCACGGCTCACCGAGTTGGAGGGGACCTACTACATGGTCTATACCGGCTACTCTCGCCACGGCGTAAGGGTAGCCCTTGCTCGTTCGACAAACCTCATCTCCTGGGAGCGCCTGGGGATCATTCTGCCTGACGAGAACAACAAGGATGCTGGCCTCTTCCCTCGCCGCATTGGTGGCAGATACGCGCTTCTGCACCGCCGGCCACCGCATATCTGGATCGCCTACTCAGACGACCTGTTGCATTGGGATCACCATCAGATCCTGATGCGCACCCGTCCCGGGCTCTGGGATGCCTGGCGCATCGGGATTGCCGGGCCGCCCATCTATACGCCAGATGGCTGGCTGCTCATCTACCACGGTGTTGACGAGCGGCGCGCCTACCGCCTGGGAATCGCTGTCCTCGACCTCGAAGACCCCACACGCACTCTCTGGCGGCAGGATCAGCCCATTCTCGAAGCTTACGAGGGCTGGGAGTTGTACGGCGACGTCCCCAACGTGGTCTTCAGCTGCGGCCAGGCTCTTACTTCACCCGACCTGGCCAGCGCAGATCTGAACGTGTACTACGGCGCCGCGGACAGTGTCATCGGCCTGGCCGCGATGCCTAACGCCGAGCTACTCGCCGTGTTGGACCAGGCGGCAGGGCGTACTTCCGTCCGCGCTACAGAAGAGACAGCCGCTCTTGCGGCTGGCTGAGAGACGCATGCGCCACCATAGTTGATCGCTGGGGCCAGGCTCATGATCCTGGCCCCGCTCGCTTTGCTCAGGCCAAGCCCTGGTTCCGCCCCAGGCGGCCCGCGCTTTCCTGGAGTCAGTGATATGGATCAGCATCGCACGCACCCGGTCCACCGCTCACAGCCTCGCACCGACGTGCGCCTCACCTTCCCCGACGGCTCGATCTATGCGGCGCCGCTCGGGACGGCACTCGAGGATTTCGTGACAGCCTGGCAGGCAGCGGCGACCTGCAGCCCTCCGGTGACTGCCGTCGCAATCGGCGATGTGATATACGAACTGAGCCACAAACCGGAGCGCGATGCCGAGGTTGTGCCGCTTGACCTGGGTCACATAGACGGCATGCGCATCTACAAGCGGTCCCTCTCGCTCGTCCTCGTCGCCGCGGCCCACAACCTATTCCCGGAAAGCTTCGTCAGTATTGATCATTCAGTAACGGCCAATGGCTTCTTCTGCGAGGTCGGTGGACGCGCTCCTCTCAGCCCCCAGGAGGTTGAGGCTCTCGATATGGAAATGCACCGCTTGGTGCAGGCGGACATGCCAATTGTGAGAAAGCGAATCCCCCTGGAGCAGGCTGTCTCCACTTTCGCCGCCCAAGGGTACCAGGACAAGCTTCGAGTTCTTCGCTTCCACCATTCACCTGAGCTTGATGTGTACGAACTCGATGGCATTGTGGATAGCTTCTACGGGCACATGGTTACCCACACCGGTTGCCTGCAGCGATTTCGTTTGCACCATCACGAGTCGGGGTTCACCCTCACCTTCCCTCTGAGCGAGGATCCGAACCGTTTCCCCGATGAGACCGATTTCCCCAAATTGATGCACCAGTTCCGCGAGGGACACAGGTGGCTGGCTACAGTTGGGGCAGAGAACGTTGGCGACCTGAACGCAGCCATCGAAGATGGCTCCATCCGCGAGCTCATACTCACCGCTGAAGCGTTACACGAAAGGCGAATCGCCGAGATTGCCACTCAGATCGCCGAAAGGGAAGGCGTCCGCATTGTGTTCATCTCAGGCCCCTCGTCATCGGGCAAGACGACCTTCGCGAAGCGCCTGGGCATACAGTTAGGGGCCAATGGCCTGCGCTCGTTCGCCGTCAGCCTCGATGACTACTTCGTCGAACGCGAGCTAACGCCGAGGGACGAAGCAGGCCAGTTGGATTTCGAAGCCTTCGAGGCAATTGACCATGCCCTCTTCACCCAGGATATGTCCCGCCTCCTTGCCGGTGAGACGGTGACTCTCCCTCGCTATGATTTCCTGACCGGCACGAGGGTCGCAGGCCCTCATATCGCGCTCAGCCCGGGTATGGTTCTTCTCGTCGAGGGCCTGCACGGGCTGAACCCGAATCTCTTGCATGGAGTGCCGCGCAATGCCCTCTTCAAGGTTTACGTGTCGCCTTTGAGCCAACTCAATATTGACCACCACAATTACGTCCCCACCTCAGACGGTCGCCTGGTGCGGCGCATCGTACGAGACGCTTTGTCTCGTGGATACACTGCCGAGCAGACGATCGAACGCTGGCACAGCGTCCGCAGGGGCGAGCGACGCTACATCTTTCCCTACCAGGAAGAGGCGGACGTAATGTTCAACTCTGGGTTGGCATATGAGATGTCGGTGCTCAAACCTCTGGCTGAGCCGCTTCTTCTTCGCTGTGATCATGGATCGCCAGCGGCGCTGGAATCGCGGCGCCTGCTTACGTTACTCTCTTTCTTCTTGCCGATCGCCACCGAGCTTGTGCCCGACAACTCTATCTTGCGCGAGTTCATCGGCGGCTCCATCTTCGAGCACTTGCGCCTGGTAGGATCATCGCGAACCTGAAGGCCTGCCGTGCGTTCCTCCGCCTTCATCGCAGAGTAGGACTCCTATAGGGACCAGATAGGGATAGGCCTTCCCCTGGTTCCGCCGCCGGTCGGCTCTAGACGCAGCGCCTATCCCTGCGCCGTCTGGCGACTGCCCTCGTTTGCGACACCCTGCCGCCGCCCGTATATTGACAAGTATCAACAATACGCACGTGGGAACAGTGCCCAATGCTAGACAAGTTGCGCGAGATCAGCGCGCGCTACGACGAGCTCGAAGCAAGGCTCGCCCAGCCCGAGGTGGCCGTCAATCCTGAAGCTGTCCGCCAGATAGCGCAGGAACGCGCCGAGCTTGAGCCGCTCGCATCAGGCTACAAGCGGCTTCTGGCCATTTCCAGCCAGCTTGAGCAGGCTCAGGATATGCTCCGGTCGGAGACCGACCCAGAGATGTTGGAGTTGGCCAAGGCCGAGAGCGACTCGCTGATTCGGGAGAAGGAACGCCTGGAGCATGAGCTCGAACTCATGCTTATTCCGCCGGACCCCCTCGATGAGAAAGATGTCATCGTGGAGATACGGGCCGGGCCAGGGGGCGAGGAGGCGGCTCTTTTCGCCGCCGAGCTGGCACGCATGTACATGCGCTATGCCGAGAATCGTGGCTGGGAGACCGAGATCGTCAGCAGTAACGAGACCGGCATCGGCGGTTACAAAGAGATCGTCTTCACCGTAAGGGGGCGTGGTGCTTACTCGCGACTGAAATACGAGAGCGGTGTCCACCGGGTGCAGCGTGTACCCAAGACAGAAGCGAGTGGACGCATCCATACGTCCACGGCGACAGTGGCCGTGCTGCCCGAAGCCGAGGACGTGCAAGTCGAGATCAACCCGAACGACCTCATCATGGAGGTGTTCCGGTCCTCGGGGCCAGGCGGGCAGCACATGCAGAAGAACTCGACGGCTGTGCGTCTGATCCACAAGCCGACGGGCATGGTGGTCAGTTGCCAGAGCGAGCGCTCTCAGGTTCAGAACCGGGCACGCTGCCTCTCAATCTTGCAGGCTCGCCTGTATGCTTTGGAGCGTGAGAAACGCGATAGCGCTCTCGACGCCGAGCGCCGGTCCCAGGTAGGGACGGCCGAGCGCAGCGAGAAGATCCGCACCTACAACTTTCCCCAGAATCGAGTGACGGACCATCGCCTTGGTCTCACCAGCCATCGGCTGGCCGAGGTGCTCGACGGTTCTCTGGACGAGTTCATCGAGGCACTTATCGAGCAAGAGCAGATGCAGCGGCTTAGCCGCATGTTGGCCGAGGCAGCGACTGGTACATGAACATCGCTCAGGCCCTGGCTGAGGCCAAGTCGGTTCTTGTGGCTTCCCTCAGCGAGGACCAGGCTTCGCTTGAAAGCCAGGTCTTGCTCGCTTCACTGCTTGGCAAGCCCCGCTCCTGGCTCTTCGCGCATCCCGAGCACGACATCGGGGCGGTCGAAGCCCAATTCCGTGTCATGGTCGGTCGGCGGTTCACCGGCGAGCCGCTCGAGTACATCACCGGCCGGGTCGAGTTCTATGGGCTGGCCCTGGCAGTCTCGCCGGCGGTTCTCGTGCCTCGCCCTGAGACCGAGATCCTGGTTGAAGCGAGCCTCGAGGCCCTTGCTAGTCATGTCAGCCCCCTGGTCGCAGATGTCGGCACGGGGTCAGGTGCGATCGCGCTCGCCATCGCCGCCCAGCGCCCCGATGCCAGAATCGTCGCCACTGATCTCAGCCTGCCGGCGTTGGCGGTGGCGGCACACAACATGCAACAGCTTTCGCTCCAGGAGCATGTTGATCTGGTCTGCTGCGATCTGCTCTCGGCCGTGGCGGCTCGCTTTCAATTGATCGCGGCCAATCTGCCCTATGTTGCATCAGGTGAGATGGACAGCGATTCGCAGACGGTAGCCAGGTTCGAACCGCACCTTGCCCTTGACGGCGGCCCTGATGGTTTGGCTCAGGTGCGCCGGTTGCTGCCGGTTGCCCGCGATCATCTGCTGCCCGGGGGCATGTTACTGGCCGAGATCGGAGCCATGCAGGGGAAAGCGGCCGTCTCGCTAGCGCTGTCTTTCTATCGCGACGCCGACGTTAGCGTGCTGAGGGACCTGGCGGGCCTGGACCGCGTGCTGCGCGTGAGGTTCTCGTCGTGAGCGATCGCGGTATCGTATACAACGTTTCGGGAGGCGGCATCGCCGCAGTAGCACGCGCGATCCTGGCTGGGGAGTTGGCAGTCATTCCCACCGATACCGTGTATGGGTTGGCTGCCACGGCGACCAGCGCGGGGGCACGCAAGTTGTTCGCCGCCAAAGGTCGGCCCGAGAACCGAGCCATACCGGTGCTGCTCTCGGAGACCGAAGCCGTCAGCCAAGTGGTGAGCGAGTGGCCTGAGGCGGCTCAGGCCCTGGCCTCGCAGTTCTGGCCCGGTGCGCTGACGATTGTCGTCCCCGCCAGCCCGGGCCTGCCCGACGAGATAACGGCTGGCAGCGGTACTGTTGGCGTGCGCGTACCGGCAAACGCAGCGGCGCGGGCAGTCATCGCTGCCACCGGAGGCTATCTGGCGGTCGCCAGCGCCAACCGGTCCGGCGAGCCTACGCCAACAACCGCTCTTGCAGCGCTCGCGGCCCTCGCCCCGGCCGTCCGAGTCGCTCTCGACGGCGGCAACCTGGCTGGCGGCGTGCCATCAACAGTCGTGGCTGTCGAGCAGTCACGGCTGCGTGTGCTTCGCCTGGGCGCAATCTCTCCTGCTGACCTGCTGGCAGCATTGCAGCGCTTGCTACCCGCTAGACACATCACTTTCCAGGTGAATGATTGAAATGCGAATCGCCTTTGGATCAGACCATGCCGGCTTCCAGCTCAAACAAGATCTAGCCGCCCATGCCCGTGCACTGGGCCACGAGGTCACCGACGTGGGGACGCACAGCACTGACTCCGTGGACTACCCCAATTTCGCTTTCCTCGTAGCTGAGTCCGTTGCGCGTGGTGCACACGACCTGGGTGTGCTCGTCTGTGGCTCGGGCCTGGGCATGAGCATTGCCGCCAACAAGGTGCCGGGCGTGCGGGCAGCTGTCTGCCAGGAGACGTACACGGCTCGAATGGCGCGCGAACACAACGATGCCAACGTGCTTTGCCTTGGCCAGCGGGTCGTCGGTATAGGGCTGGCAACTGATATACTCGACACCTTCCTCAGAACGCCATTCTCGCAGGGGGCCAACCACAGGCGTCGCCTGGATGAGATCGCCCACTATGAGCGAGCATCCCGCGAACCAGACGTAGCCAGGGGTGAACCGTAACAACCCATGAGATCTGGCGATGCCGTCGCCCCGGCGCTGATACTGCTGCTGCTCGGTGCCTGGCTGTGCGCCGAGACTCTCGCGCCGCAGGAACTGAACAGCGACAGCACCTGGCCGCTTCTGATCGCCGCCGCTGGGCTATGCTTTGTCGTCGGCTACCTCAGCGGCGGTGGGCCCTGGCAGTTGTTCCTCGGCGCCAGCGCTGGGCTCACCGGTATGGGACTGTGGTTTTTCACTGCTGGCTTCCTGCCCTGGCACCTCCTGCCTTCGATCTGGCCGGCCTTCCTGGTCATGCTCGGCGTAGCCGTACTTGCTTACATGGCTGCGGCGCCGCGAGCCCCATGGCCGTTGCTCGTACCGGGGTTGGGCTCTGTCATCGCCGGAATCGGCGGCCTGCTCTTCTCGCTAGGTGCTCTCTCCAGCGACCCGATCGCCCAACTGCGCTCGACCTGGCCGGCGCTCATCATTGTCACCGGCTTCCTGGGCCTCCTGCAGGCCGTCTATAGCAGCTTGAGCGGCGGTTGAGGCAGATATGCTGATCGGCGTGGATGCCAGCCGCGCCGTCATGCCACGGGCAGCGGGGGTGGGCCGCTACTCCCGGGAGTTGATCGCTGCCATGGCAAGGGCAAGCGAGCACCGGTTCCGCCTCTATGTCAATGGGGCGTCGGCCCCCGCCTGGGCGCGCCTGGCGAACCTGGAATGGTGCGACTTGCCGTTCCCCAGGCTGTGGACCCATGTTCGCCTCTCCTGGGAAATGCTGCGCCAGCCACCGGAAGCCCTCTTCGTGCCTGCTCACGTCGCACCGCTAGCGCACCCGCAGGCGACCGTGACCACGGTCCACGATCTCGGATACATCCGCTTTCCTGAGTGCCACCCGGCCGAGCAGCGGCTCTACCTGCGACTGTCCACGCTATGGAGCGTGCGCGCCTCCGCTGCCGTCCTGGCAGACTCACAGGCGACCAAGGACGACCTCGTGCGTCTGCTTCGCGTACCACCTGCGAGAGTCAGCGTTGCCTACCCGGGCGTCTCGAACGAGTTCGCGCCAGCGAGCAAAGAGGCTGTCCTGGCCGTGCGTCGCCGATACAGCTTGCCCGACAGCTATCTGCTGTACGTGGGCACGATCCAGCCGCGCAAGAACATCGCCCGCCTACTGCTGGCCCACAGCAGGACTCCTGAGGCGCCGCCGTTGGTGATGGCAGGGTCACCGGGGTGGTTGAGCCGAGACCTCATTGACACCATTGACAGGTCGCAGCCGCGCCTGCGGCGCCTCGGTTTCGTGCCGGATGACGATCTGCCCGCGGTCATGAGCGGTGCGCTGGCACTGCTTCTGCCCTCGCTCTACGAAGGTTTCGGCATGCCCGTGCTGGAGGCAATGGCCTGTGGCGTCCCCGTCTTGGCCTCGCGCACGTCATCGCTGCCCGAGATCGTCGGCGATGCGGGGCTCTTGGTGGATCCACTGTCCGTCGAGGACATCGCTCTGGGGTTGCGCCGCCTGTGCACCGATGGCGCACTGCTATCCTTCCTGCGCGAGGCCGGGCTTGAGCGGGCGAAGTCATTCACCTGGGACGCCTGTGCTGCCGTGGCGCTGAAGGCAATCGAGGCCGCCAGTGCGCATTGACAGGCGCTTTCTCGTGATCAAACTCGCCGATCTCGGCGATGTCCTCCTCACCACGCCGGCCCTGCGTGCCCTGCGCCACACCTATCCTCTCGCACACGTGACCCTGTTTACCTCGCCGATCGGGGCTGAACTCATGAGGGGTAGCCCCCTCGTGGACGCCACGATTGTGGCTGACCGCCACCTCGCCGACTCTCTGGCCAGCCTGGCCCAGCCACGAGTCTTGCTCAGCGTCATGGGGCTATCAGCGAGGTTGCATCGCCAGGACTACGACGCAGTCTTGCTCTTGCATCATCTGTCCACCCCCTTCGGCGCCCTCAAATGGAGGGCCATAACCTCCCTGGTGCGCGCTCCCCTGAAAGCAGGTCTGGACAATGGCCGCGGCTCCTTCCTCAATCCGCGCCTCACCGACCAGGGCTTTGGCGCGATGCATGAGGCCGAGTACGCCCTAGCAATCGCAGCGGCGCTGGGAGCATCTTCACCGGACCGCTCGCTCTCCCTGACCATCCCGCCTGAGGCTGAGGAAGAGGCGAAGAGATTGCTCACCCAGCATGGGCTGCCCCCGAACCAGCCGTTCGCCTGCATCCACGCCGGCTCCGGCGGCTACAGCCTGGCCCGCCGCTGGCCGGCGCAGCGCTTTGCCGTGGTCGGCGATGCGCTCGACGCTGCCGGTCTGCGCGTTGTTCTGGTCGGCGGGAACGGCGACAGTGCCTCGGAAGTACGGTCTTCCATGAAACGGCATGCTGTGGATCTGAGCGGGCTGACGAGCATCTTGGGCCTGGCAGCGCTTCTGCGCCTTTCAACGCTCTTCGTGGGCAATGACAGCGGGGTCATGCACCTGGCGGCCGCCGCCAACTGCCCGATGGTCGCGATCTTTGGGCCGAGCAACGCTAAGGCATGGGCGCCGTGGCGCCCCGAAGCCGAGGCTGCGAGGCGAACGATCGTCCTTGCTGGCCCCTGCCCCGAGGGCGGCCCCTGTCTCTACACAGGCCACAGCGTCGGCTTGCGCGAAGGGTGCGCTCAACGACACTGTTTGCAGAGCATTACACCGGACCAGGTGATTGCAGCGATACGGGATCTCCATGTGTTCTAACACCATGATTAGGACGCGCCGCATACTAGGCGTGCGGGTTGACGACGCGGACGTGAGCCAGACTCTTGCGGCTGTGGCCTGTGCATTGCGCGAAGGGCTGCCCCATCAGTTGATCACGCTCAACCCAGAGATGCTGATGCACGCTCGCCGCGACTCGGCTCTGCGCCTCTGCATTGAACAGGCCTATCTGGTGGTGCCGGATGGCGTAGGCCTGATCCTGGCGGGGTGGGTCCTCGGCCAACCGCTGAAGCAGCGGGTCTGCGGCTCAGACTTGGTTCCCCTTCTCTGCCAGATGGCGGCCAAGCAGGGCTGGAGCGTGTTCTTGCTCGGCGCTGGACCAGGCGTTGCTGAGCGGGCAGGTCGCCGCCTGGTGAAATCGTTCCCGGCGCTGCACCTCGCTGGAGTGTACTCGGGTTCTCCCGATCCAGCCGAGGAAGAAGCAATTGCCGCCCTGGTGCGCCGAGCTTCGCCGGACCTGCTGTTCGTCGCCTATGGGGTACCCGCTGAAGAGAAATGGATCGCTCGCAACCTGGGGCGTCTTCAGGTGCCGCTGGCCATTGGCGTCGGTGGTGCGCTGGATTTCCTGGCCGGCGTCGTGCCAAGAGCACCAAAACTGATGCGTAATCTCGGCCTCGAATGGCTGTATCGCCTCTGCCGCCAGCCCTGGCGCTGGCGACGCATGCTGGCTCTGCCGCAATTCGCCGCTCTGGTCTTTGCCGAGGCTGCGAGCGCTCGGCTAAGATGTCTTCGCTCATCTCGGCCGTAGAGGCAGGCATGACGCTGGTTCCCGCTTGTGAGGTGGTTGCCCGGTTGCCCGAGTTACAGGGGCGCACAGTCCTTGTCGTGGGTGACGTCGTCCTCGACCGCTACGTCGTTGGCAGAGCCAGCCGCCTCTCCCGCGAGGCTCCCGTCCCCGTCCTCGTACACGAGCAGTCGTTCGCTCTGCCGGGCTCGGCAGCGAATCCTGCCCTCAACATTCAGGCTGTCGGCAGCCGCGCCATCCAGGCTGCTGTCATCGGGGAGGACCAGGCAGGCGACGAACTCGCCGGCTTGCTGGCATCGGCAGGGGTGGACATCAGAAGCCTGCTCCGCTCTCCTCAGCGACGCACCTGTGTGAAGCAACGCATCCTGGCCCGAGGGTCTCTTCGCTTTCCTCAGCAGGTAGCGCGGATAGACTGGATGGACGAGACGCCCCTTTCGGAGCAGCATGTGCAGCAACTCGCGGGCGAAGTGCGCGAACGTTCCGCGGCCGTGGATGCGATCCTGCTCTCGGATTACCAGGGCGGCGCCACACGGGGTGCCGTTCTCGAGGCCTGTCTGGCCGAGCAGGAAGGGCGAGGCGTGCCTGTCTGCGTAGACGCCCAGGGCGATCTCTGGCAATACCGTGGCGTGTACTGCATCAAGTGCAACCGTGAGGAAGCCATGCGTGCCACCGGGCGCAACCTTGACACAGAAGCCGACTACGCCTCTGCGACCGATCAGGTGATGACAGCCCTGGGTGCGCGAATGGTCGCCATCACTCGAGGCGCCGCTGGCATGGCGCTGCGTCATACTCAGGCAGGGTACCTCTCTCTGCCGGCGGTCAACAGGACCGAGGTCTTCGACGTTGTGGGAGCGGGCGACACAGTCATTGCTCTCATGACGCTCGGGATCGCAGCTGGCTGGGATGTCAGGCTCTTGGCGACAGTAGCTCAACTCGGGGCAGGCATCGTGATTCAACGGTTAGGCAACGCCACACCTTCGCTGCAGGAACTGGAGCAGGCCGCCTGGCGCTGGCTGCCACCCACCAGCGCGGAGGCCTCGGCATGAATGGCCAGGGCCGGGTTGTCAGCCGGGATGAGGCAGCACGCGAAGCCCTGGCGCTGCGGCAGGCTGGGCGGGTCGTGGTCCTCACCAACGGCCACTTCGACTTGCTGCACATCGGCCACGCCCGCTATCTGCGCCAAGCTCGCGACCTGGGGGACGTTCTCTTCGTCGGGGTGAATGGCGACGCGGCCTGCGCCAGGCTGAAGGGGCCGGGCCGCCCCATCGTGCCGGCCGCAGAGCGGGCCGAACTCCTCACCTGCCTCCGCTCGGTTGACTATGCCGTTATCTTCGAGGAGGACACCGCGGACGAGCTGCTGCGAGCTATCCGGCCGCGGTACTATGTCAAGGGCGGCGACTATTCGGTCGCGAGCCTGCCAGAAGCGACGGTAGCGGCTGAGGTCGGTGCCGAGGTGCGCTTCCTGCCCTTCGAGCGCGGCCACTCGACAAGCGCCCTCATCGCGCGCGTCTTGTCTCGCTGCCACCCGTGACCGCACGTGCTCAGGAAACGACAACGAGCGTCGAGCGCGGCGCCATAGCTGGTTCGGCGGTGGTGCTCTCCGCCGGCAACGTGGCCAGCCGCGTGCTCGGTTTGCTCCGCGAGACGGTCATCACGGCGCTATTCGGCGCCACCGGCGCGGTCAGCGCCTTCAGGGTGAGCAGCAACGCCTACAACCTCCTTTACGAATTGCTTGTTGGCGGCGTGATCTCATCTGCCTTTGTTCCGGTACTGAGCGAGTATGCCGAGCGTGACCAGGGCGAGTTTCGCCGCCTGCTCGGGGCGCTGATGTTTCTCCTCATGGCCTTTGTAACGGCCATCGTGGTGTTGCTCGAGTTCGCCGCTCCCCTGGTGACCCGGGTGATGGGCGCAGGCTTCTCGCCGCAACTGCAGGCCCTTACCACCTCGTTGCTCCGCCTTGTGCTGCCGGCTGTCCTCCTGCTAGGGCTCTCAGGCCTGTCCGCTGCCGCACTTTATGCCCGCCAGCAGTTTGCCTATCCCGCCTTCATGGCCAGCCTTTTCAACGCCGCCCTGATCGCTTGTGCCTTCATCTTCTCGAAACGGTTCGACATCCGTGCGCTCGCCCTCGGCGTCCTTGCTGGTTCCCTCTGCCAGGCCGGCCTGCAGGCGTTTGGCCTTTGGCGGACCCGCTCCTGGCCCAGTTTCGCCCCGTACCACCCAGCCGTGAAGCGAGTGCTCCTTCTCGCCCTGCCCGTCCTCGGGAGCCTGGCGATCGGTCAGGCGCAGGTGATAATAGACCGCAACCTGGCCTCGCGTACGGGGGAGCAAAGCATCGCCTGGATGGCTAACGCCACCACACTAATCCAGTTCCCTCTGGGCCTGGTGGCTTCCGCGGTATCGCTGGCCACACTGCCACGCCTGGCCCGACTGGCCAACAATGAACGACAGGGCCAGTCGCCCTTCCTGGGCACGATGGCGTTTTCCCTGCGCCTTGTGATAGTGCTCGTCCTGCCGGCGACGGCTGCACTGGCCGTCCTCGGCGCCCCCTTGGTGCACCTGCTCTTTCAGCACGGCAACTTCCACGCTGCGGATAGTGCAGCCACGAACGCCGCGCTCCGCCTTTATCTGATCGGCCTGCCATTCGCCGCCGTTGACCAGTGCCTGATCCTGGCCTTCTATGCCCGCAGGGACACGCTGCGGCCGGCGCTGGTAGGCTTAGTCGCGGTCGGCATCTATCTTGCAGTCGCATTGTCCACGATGCAGCGTCTCGGCATGGCAGGGTTGGTGTTGGCCAACTCGGCGCAGTGGCTCGGCCATGCCGTCATAATGCTGTTCCTGACTCGCGCGTTGATCGGCAGCCTGCGACCGCATCGCGTGGCGAGAGCGCTGCTGCAGGCCCTGGCTGCTTGCGCCATCTGTGTGCCAGTCATGCTCCTGTTGCTGAGGTTCCTGCCGGGCCACGGGGCTGGCGGCACGTTGCAGGCGCTAGTCGGTGTAGCCGTGCCGGGCACCTTCGGCCTTGCTGCTTACTCGCTTGCCATGTTGGCAATGCGAAACGAGGATTTCGTACTTCTCATCAGGCTTGTGATCAACCGTGCCAAAGCCGCTTTTCAGAGAGGGTAGGGTGATCCGGACGGTGTGTTTGTGATGGCTGGCAGAGGTGAACTGCAGCGAAGCCAGTCGTCTGTCGCCATGCCTGGCACATACCCCCAGTCCAGTGTGTTTCACAGCCTCCAGCCCAGGCCGACTGGTAAAGCCAAGCCTGCAGCGAGACGACGTAGCGCCGCGGACACGCTACTACTTCTGCTCGAAGTGGCAGCGGTCCTGGCGGTTGTCGCCGTGCTCGTGCGCTCGCTCAACCTATGGCAGTCGCTACTGCCGGCACAGAAAGCGGTGGCGCCTGCGCTAGCGATGGAGACGGTACAGACCGCAGAGCCCGGCCAGATCACGGGGCTACTGCCGGACGCTCACGACGCACCGGGAGACAGCAGCATCCCGCCCAACCTGCGAAGCCTCGTTAAGCCCATGCCAGCCATGCCTCTACCGACCGCGGCCCCTGGGCGCCCTTCACGGCTGCGCATCCCCAAGATCGGTCTTGAGGCGCCTGTGGTCGAAGGAGACGGCCCGGAGGAACTGAAGATGGGCATCGGCCACCACGTCGGCACGGCCAACCCCGGCCAGCGGGGCAACATGGTCCTCTCGGGGCACAACGACATCTACGGCGAACTCTTCCGCGACCTGGACAAACTGGACGTCGGGGACGAGGTAACAGTATACTCAGGCTCAGAGGCGTTTCGGTACGTGGTGCAACAGAAAACGATCGTGGCCCCGGACGATCTCTCGCCGCTCCGGCCGAGCGATGTCCCGCTGGTGACTTTGATCAGTTGCTACCCGTATCTGGTGGACACGCACCGGATCGTCATCGTAGCCCAGTTGGCGAACTAGAGTGAGGGACCGGAATTGGCTAAGAAGCAGCCGAAGAAGCAACAGCGGCGCAGAGCCTCCAGTAACGTAGCCCGCCCGCAGGCAAGCGTCCTTCCAGCAACTCCGGCCAGGACAACTCCTGCAGCTGCCGCTTCGGAGCGGCCCGCAGTGCCCGGTGTGAGGGCCGGTACCCCCTCAAAGCCAGCTTTTGGCATTGACCCTGCTCAGGAACGAGCCTATGTTGTGTCGGACCTGAAGCACATCGGCATCATGGCTGCCTCCATGTTCGCCCTGCTGATTATCCTCTCTCTGGTGCTGCCACTGTTCACCGGCTGATTGCTCTTAGGTCTCGCAGCAGGAAACTCCGGCCACAGAGTTCGCCACGGCCATGTTTGGCACGGTTCTTGCATGCCTTTGCCCATAGTAAGTTATGTCGCATGTGACTGTTAAGCTCGGCTCGACCGGGGAGCCTGGTCCGGGCCGGTAGCCAAGGGGCAGTCAGGAGCCACGGAGGCAGCATGTATACCGCGCTCACAGTCTCTGGAGGGACAAGGCTAGAAGGGGCTGTCACGCCACAGGCCATCATCGCCAACAGTCTGCTTCAACTTTCCTCCGAGGACCTGGAAGAGGCCATCAACAAAGCGGTTTCCGAGAATCCAGCCCTCGAGATGCCAGCCCCGGCTGTTTGCCCATACTGCCATTCGACCCTCACCCATGGCGTCTGCCTCAACTGCTCAACCACGGGCCGGAATGCCAGCATCAGGCGAGACGACGAAGGTTGGTGGAATGAGGACAGCCGCTGGCCAGCGCGCGGCGGGTCGTTCGATGACGACGAAGAGTTCGACCCAATGACAATCCTGGCCGCGGAGACCACCCTCAGTGAGTACCTGCGCACTCAAGTATCAGCGCTCGTCAGTGGCCCGGAACGCGAGGTAGCCGAATTCATCATTGACTCGCTGGACGAAAAGGGGTTGCTCGCCACGCCTGTGTCCGAGATCGCCACTGCCTGCGATTGCAGTGAGTCCGTGGTCGAGAGGGTGCTCCGCAAAGTCCAGAGCCTGGACCCGCCAGGCGTCGCTGCTCGCTCTGTCCAGGAGTGCTTGCTCATCCAACTGGGGCAAATGAGCGGCGATACGGCGGACCTGGACCTGGCGACCCGCATTGTGCGCGATCACTGGGATGCATTGACCAAACTGAGCCTGGACAGCATCGCACGACAGGCTCACGCCAGCGAAAAGGACATCCGCCAGGCGATTGGGTTCATCGGGCGGAACCTCAATCCATTCCCCGCCAACGCAGACTGGCGTGGGCCTGGGCAGCGCGGCAACCCTACCCTGGTGCAACCTGACATCATCGTCCGGCGCAAGCGGCCGCCTGAGACGGGGTATGAGATAGAGATACCCGAATCCCGTAAATACCGCCTGCGGGTGAACTCTCTCTATCAGCAGTTGGTGCACGACGTCCGTTCCGGGGATGCCGTCGTGTCCTTTCGTGAAAGGGAGCACCTGCGAGAGCACTTGGCCCAGGCTCGCCTCTTCATCAATTGTGTCAAGCAGCGTTGGCAGACGCTCGAACGCATAGCCCTGGCACTGGTGGACGTCCAGGAAGAGTTCCTGGAGAAGGGCTACCGTTTCCTGAAGCCGTTGACGCGCTCGCAGCTCGCGGATATAGTCGGCGTGCACGAATCTACGGTTGGAAGGGCGGTCGCCAACAAGAGCTTGATGCTGCCGAGCGGGCGGATACTATCCTTGTCGGATTTCTTCGATGGCTCTCTTGCCATTAAATGCGTCATCGAAGAAATCATTCTGGAAGAAACTCAGCCTCTTAGCGACCAGCGCATCGCCGAGGTTCTGCAGGCCCGCGGCTGCGACATCGCTCGCCGGACAGTGGCCAAGTACCGGGACGCCATCGGCATCCCGCCCGCCCGGGTGCGGGCAGTCTTGAAGAACCGGACCTGGAAACCGCTCTGGGTCCCTCCGGAGCACGCTGGCTCGTTCTAGTCGGTTCAGGGCATGAAGAGAATACTCGCGGTGGCTGCGGCGGTGCTCGTCATGGCTCTGGTGCCAGGCGGCTACCTCCTCGCCAGCCACTATCACGCGTCTTCCCCGCAAGCGCATAATCCGTCGGCACAGGCAGCCGCACCAGCGACAGTGGCCGTCGCTGTGTCCGGCTTCCCGCTGTATTACGACGAGTCCGGAACGGCCAGCGGTTACTTCGCCGACCTGCTCCAGCAGGTGCCGCTGGGGGCGCGTCCCTGGTCCGTCCTGCCTTTGGACGAGGCTGCTGCTGAAGCCGCCGTCGCCGCTCGCGCTACCGATGCCGCCCTCGTCGCTCTGTTAGCCGGGCAGGACACTGGCAGCCTCGCCTCGTCCAAGCCACTCCTCCAGAGCGCAGTGTCGCTCCTGGCACCGGCAGGAGCAGGGCATCTGGACAGCCTCAAGGGCCAGCGTATCGCCTGGTACGGCCCCAGTGCTGTCGCTGAACTGCTCGTGCGTCGTGGCGCAACTCCGCTTGCAGCAGCTTCGGCCGCAGAGTGCCTGAGCCGAACAGCGACTGGTGATGCCGCTGCCTGCCTGATGGATGAACAGGTAGCGGCCGCGACTCTAGCCCGTCTCAACCTGGGCGTCCGCATAGTGATCGTCGGTCAGCCACTGGCCACCATCAACTACTGTCTGCTCTACTGGCCAGATGACCGCAGCATGGCGGCTTCGCTTGACCAGTGGATCCTGGGCCTGAAACGGAATGGTGCGCTTGCCAGTCTCCAGCGCAAGTGGCTTGGCGCCCTGCCTCCGGCGCAGACAACGACTGCTTATCCCCTAACCCTGATCGCCGTTCCAGGGGCAGGCTTCGTCCTTGCCCTGGCCGGTCTGGCGGTCCTTGCTGCCCGCAATCATTCCCTGCGGCAAGTGCTCGCTCAGCGCTCAGTCTCATGGCAGGAGTCTGAGCGCAAGTATGAGGCTCTGGTGCAAGGTGCTAACGACGCCATCTTTGTCCTGACACCTGCTCAGGCTACCATCCTTGAAGCCAACCAGAGAGCCGAGGAACTGACGGGCTACAGCCGCAGTGAACTGGAGCACATGCGCTTCCACCAGCTGGTACCAGCCCGCCACCGAAGGCTGGTGCGCGAGTGGCTGATTGACCAGGGTGAGGAAGGGCGGATCGAGGAAGTACCGCTGGTGCGCAAGGACGGTTCGATTGCCGTAGTGGAGATCAGCAGCAAGGTAGCCAGGAGCACGGCGCGAACTGCACGCGTCTGCATCGTCCGTAACATCACCGAACGACGATATATGCAGAGGGAGATCAAGCGAGTGACTCAGTTCTCAGAACGTGTGCTCGAGAACATGACGAACAGCCTGATAACAGTGGACGCGGACTGCCTCGTTACTGCCTGCAATCGCGCCATGAGCGAGAGCCTTGGCTCCGCCAGCGACATCGTTGGCCGCCCCCTCGACGAAATCCTCAAGACGAAAGATGAGCCGCTGGGACGCCTGGTTCTGGAAGCGATGCAGGCTGGCGATACGCGCCGGCACAGCCTCACTCTGGTGCGGCCCGACGGGTCCGAACTTCCTATGGCGGTCACGATCTCCTTGTTGCATGATGAGCAGGTAGTCTCAGGCGCTATCTTGGTGTTCACCGACATGAGTCACGACTTGCGCAACCGCGAGGAGGCCCAGCGCCTGGCAATGCTAGGCGCCCTGGGGCAGGTTTCGAGCGTGCTCGCTCACGAGGTTCATGATCGCGTTCACGGTGTCCACATCGGGGTTCAATATCTTGAGGGCAAGTTCCCGCCCGACGATCCTCGTCGGGAATCGCTCGCCTATATCAGGGACGAGGCGGAGCGAGCAGTCGAGATAATTGACGACGTGCTCATGCTCATCCGCCCGGGCAAGATAAACAAGCGACCCTGCCGCGTCGGCGACATCCTGCAGCAGGCAATCGAGTCTCAGGCCAAGCGCGCCCAGGAGAACGGCGTCGAGATCACGGCTTCACTGGCACCGGACCTGCCGCCGGTGGCAGGCGAGGCGGTGCAACTCGTCAGGGCAGTCACAAACCTGGTGAAGAATGCGGTGCAGGCCATGCCACAGGGCGGCAAGGTGCGGCTTGAGGCCGACCGAATCGAGCAGAATGAGGGAGGGCGCAAGAGCCAGGCTGTCCGCATCCGCATCAGCGACACCGGCCCCGGGCTGCCGGCCGCAGTCAGGGCGCGCCTCTTCCAGCCCTTCACTACCGAGAGGTCGGGCGGAGTGGGGCTCGGCTTGTCAATCGCCAAACGCATAATTGACAACCATGGCGGCACCATGGAGGTCGAGAGCAGAGACCACCTGGGCACCACTTTCAGCATCATCCTGCAGGCTGCGAACGAACGGGGAGGGCGCTAATGCCCGGCACCATCCTTATCGTCGAGGACGACCCTGCCGCGCGGTTCTTCCTGAGCGCTGCTCTCAGAGACGACGGCTATGAAGTGGTCGAGGCAGGGAGCGCTGAAGAGGCACTCGAGCGCATGGACGGGCGCTCCGTGGACCTCGCTGTGCTCGATGTCTACCTGCCCGGTAAGACTGGCATAGAGCTGCTGACGGATCTCTTGGCGATAGACCCGGATCTGCCCGTTATCTTCCTCACCGGCCAGCCCGATGTACGCGATGCCGTGCAGGCGATGAAGCTGAGGGCGTGCGACTTCCTGCCGAAGTGCACCGACCTCAACATCATCAAGGGCACAATCGCGCACCTGGTAAAGAACGTTCAGCTTCAACGCGAGATCGAGCGCCTGAGAGCCGCACCTTTGAGTTCGCGGCCTGCGGGCGGGCCATTCGTCATGGGCAAGTCGCCTCGCACCAGCCGCGTGCTGACGATGGTGGACAAGGTGGCCCGCACATCGTCAACCGTCCTCATCACGGGCGAGAGTGGCACCGGCAAGGAACGCATCGCCCAGCTTATCCATGCCAAGAGCGATCGCGCCAACAAGCCGATGGTAGCCATCAACTGTGCCGCGATACCCGAGAACCTGGTGGAGAGCGAGCTTTTCGGTAGCGGCAAAGGCGCTTTCACAGGAGCGGTGAATCGCATCGGCCTGATCGAGCAGGCAGACAAAGGCACCCTCTTCCTCGATGAGATCGGCACGCTGAAGCCAGAGGTGCAGGCCAAGCTGCTGCGGGTGCTCGAGAACCGGACGGTGCGCCGGCTGGGGGAAACGGAGGATCATCCGATTGACATCCGGCTGATCGCCGCCAGCAACGTTGACCTCAAGCAGGCAACCAACGATGGCAGTTTTCGTAGCGATCTCTTCTACCGCATCTCCGTGTTCACGATCGAGCTGCCACCCCTGCGCGAGCGCAAGGGCGACATCGGCCCCCTGGTTGCAGCCTACATTGACTACTTCAACAAGGAGATGGTGCGGTTCGTCGAGGGCGTCACGCCCGAGGCTTTGGCTTGCCTCGAGGCCTATTCGTGGCCGGGCAACGTGCGGGAGCTGCGCAACGTAGTCGAACGCGGCATCATTCTGTGCGATGGCCCGCAGATCGGCATTGAGCACCTGCCTGACGAAATCGCCCGTCTGTCATGCAGCGTGACCGACAACACCTCCCCTGCGCCCGGACTGCCCCTTGGCCAGTCGTTGCTGGACCTGGAACGGCGTTATATCCAGGAAGCCATCCAACGGGCCAACGGCGACCTTACTGAGGCCGCCAAAATACTTGGCATATCAGAAGAGGAGCTCAGGAAACGCCTGAACCATAGCAAGTGATGGCACCTGCCCCTCGGATGCGTCCGGGCGCAAAGCGACAGGGCTTCCCCTTGCCCTCGGCCGGCTCCCTGAACTCTCCTGAGCGTCGCCCAGCCGCCATCCAATAAGCATCTCTTGTGCCGCCGACGACCATGGCGAGACCACTCCACTGGCGGCACCGTTTCCCGATGCCCACTTGGAGAGCGCGCTCGCCCGACCAGCCCCCTCTCTGGCATACGACTTGCATTATCTCTTGCTGGCGCTAGATCAGCCCACATCCACGGACCGGGGTTACCAATATGGCCCCTTCACGCGTGCTTGTCGTTGACGACCAACCGGCTCAGCTGCACTTCATTCGCCGCAGCCTGGAGGAGCACTGGCCCGGCTGCGTCGTTGATACGGCGAGGAATACACACGAGGGACTCTCATGCCTTGGCCAGGCTGCCTACGACCTGATGCTCACCGATTATGACTTGAAAGATGGCACAGGCCTGCAGTTGGCCCAGGTTGCCCACGGCGTACTGCCCAGCATGCCCATCGTCATGCTGACCGCCATGCCGCGGGAATCCATCGGCCACAAGTTGCGCCGGGCCAGGGACGGAATCTGCTTGCTCCTGCACAAGCCCGTTGATCTTGTTCTGTTGTTGCAGCATCTGGAAACCCTTGTCGCCAACGAAGAACGGAGCCAGATCTATGATTGACCCGGAGCTGTTGCGGTTAGGAAGTGGTGCCGTGCTCTTCCTGCTTGGGCTCGTGTGCTTCATTGCTGGCCTGAGCATCATCCTGACACGCGAGTACCGCGACGGTATGAAGGAACTCGTCACGCACTCAGCCCGCGTCGGCCGCCGAGGCGTAACCGAGCAGGCAATCGCTCCCATTCTGGATTCCACTTCGCGCCTGCTCGACTCCGTCGCTACTCTGGTTCGCACGGCTTTTGGCATGGGAGCGTTCCTGTGCCTGCTCGGCGTCGCTCTTTGCCTGGGCGCGTTGTGGCTCGCCGGGGCCATCTTCTAGGGGGAGAGAACATGGCAGATTCGCCTGGCCTGGGGGCCTTGCCTCTCAACTTGCGTGAGACGCGAGGAGGCATCACTACCATTGTCTCCGTCGCCGAAGACATGCTGAACCTGGCGGCTGGGCAGCAGCTTCTCCTCGTAAGCGACAGCGAGGGCGGCGCGCCACCTGTGCCCTCGTGGTTGAGCAGCGCCCGCGAACTCGCTTGCCTTCGGTTGCTTGCCTGGGACCCGCAGGCCGTGACGGCCGCGCGAGAAGGCATCGCGGGCGGCGTGCTCGTGGTTTTCTGCCCACTCAAGACTGCCGAGATAGCAAGAGCCGAGTTCGCCTCGGCCAGAAGTCTTGTCAGCCTGGGAGCCCAGGACGAGCAGGTCAGTGATGCCATCCATCGCGGTTTGCCAGATAAGCTCGCCGACGACTTGGAAGCGGCGGCCCTGCGCGACCCTCTGATATGGAGCGCGCTCCACAACGAGCAGTTTCTCGGGCCAGCCCTTCGGCGCACTCGGCAGGAGGATGGCGCTGATTGGCTGAACCGCGGGCATCTGGCCGAACTCGCTGCCGAGTCACTGCAGTTGCAGCCCGAAGCGCTGGCTGGTCTGGCTGAGAGACCGGAGGTCATTTCCGCCCGGCCTGAGTTGCAGGTGGTGCTGAGCGGAGATGACAGGTCCCCCTTCACCCATGTCCTCTGGCAGACGTATGCTCGGGCGTTGTACCACCAGAATCGCCAACGACCAGTTCGGCTATTAGTGCCCGAGTTGATGGGTGCCGGCGAACACGACGTTATTGCTACGCTCTACTCTCTCTCCGAGTCGCGCCTCGAATGGATCCAGGCTCTCATGGCTGAAGGAGCCGCAGGAGCGGCCCTGCTCGCGGCCTGCATCGCCTGGCAGGATGATCCATCGGCCAGGCGAGGTTGCGTGACTGCAGCCGTTTCCGGAGTGCACGACCCCGAGGCCCTGGCTACGCTGGTACAGCAGCTTGAGGGCAAGGTGGACGCCGATGTGCTCGCCCCAGGGCTTGACGCCATACGAGCCCTGGGCAGCGACGACTTGATGGTAGCTCAGAGAGTGCTATCCGGCACGGCGCTGGCCGCAAGAACCCTGGAGCGACGCAGCCTCGACGCAACGCTGTCGCTTTCGGCTGGAATGGCCGCCACAGCCGAACAGGGCATACAGGACGCGCTCTCGAGCGCCGAAACAATCCGCGCCAGTCTGCTCTTTCAGCTCGGCCGCGCTGCTGAGCGCAAGGGCAACTGGCAGGAGGCCGCCAACCGCTATGCCGCAGCCCGGCAGGCAGACCCGGCCTCGAGCGCCTACGGCCTGGCTCTGGCGCGCGCCCTCAACCGGGCTGAGCGCCACGAACAGGCCTTGCAGGCGCTTGACCAGGCACCCGCCGGGTTACGCGACGACCCCTCATACATGGTCGAGCGGGCCAACGCATATTGCGGACTGGGATGGCTGCCTGAAGCCGTCGCTGCGGCCGAGTCGTCTGTGCGCAGCAAGCCGGCCGACCCCGAAGCCTGGCTGGCTTACGGCCGGGCCCTGTTGGGAGCAGGACGCCGCGCCGAGGCCGAGTCCGCCTTGTGCCAGGCAATCGCCCGCGCACCGGCTGATGGCCAGGGGCATTGCGAGCTCGGCCGCTGTCGTGCGACGATGGGTGACCCGTGTCTGGCAACACTGAATCTGCTGCGAGCCGTTCACCTGGATGCCGGCGATTCAGTGGCCCGCAAGGCCCTGGCCGATCTGCTCATGCGCCAGGGAGCGTATGATCAGGCTCTCGAGCACCTGGAGTTCCTCGCACGGCAGCATCCAGACGATCCGCTCGTTCGCCTGGGACATGCCGAGGCGCTTGACCGAGCCGGCCGCCATGAGCAAGCCCAAGAGGAATGGTCGGCGATAATGACGCAGTCGGCCGACGACTGGCGCGCTTTGGTCGCAATCGGGGCGGCGCAGCGCCGTGCCGGGCGCTACGCAGACGCCATAGCAACGCTGAAGCGTGCTATCGCGGCCAATCCGGACAGCCCGGAGGCCATGATTGCGCTTGCCAGCAGCCTTGAGAGCAACGGCCAGATGGATCTGGCACTTGAGGAGTACCGCGCCGCAGCGCAACGCTTCGCCGATGATGCTCTGGTGCAGTTCCACCTAGGCAGAGCCTCCGGAGCACTTGGGCTTCAGGATGAAGCCGAATCGGCTCTGAAGGCTGCCGCCAGCGCCGACGGCACGCTGGCCGAGGCGCACGCCGAGCTAGGCAAGCTGTACGAAGGCCAGGGCAATTACGAGGCAGCGCTTGCCGCCTATCGCTCCGCAGCAGCAGCCTCCGCCGGCAACCCGGCCTATGAAGGCGCAGCCGGGCTGCAATGCCTGCGCCTGCACCGCTTCGACGAAGCAGTAGCGCACTTGCGCCGCGCGACAGCTTCAGGCTGCCGCGAACCGCAGTTCTTCGCCGCGCTCGGCATGGCTCTCGTTGCACAGGGCGGCAGTGAGCAGGCCATGGCCGCCTATCGCCAGGCGATCGAACTGGACCCCAGCAACGCGGAGCACCACGCTGCGCTCGCCGACTGCGCTTTCAGGCTTGGCCGCCATAACGAAGCCCTGAAGGAGGCGGACGAGGCCATTAAGCTTGCCCCACGCCAGCCTGCCTTCTTGGCCACTAAGGCCAAGGTGCTCATGGCCCTCAAGCGTCCTCTGAGCGCCGCCGAACTCCTTCGCCGTGCCGTTACTCTGCCGGGCGGCGACGTCTATCATGCCCAACTCGGCGCCGCCTATCGCCTCGCGGGCAACGCGGAAGCTGCCCGCGACGAACTCGCCGCCGCTGCTGGGCTCCATCCAGAGGACCCCGCCGTGCACGCCGAACTGGCTGCCCTGTTCACGGATCAGGGCAACACGCAGGCAGCAACTCGCGAACTACGTGAGGCCGTTCAGCTGGAACCCGACAGCTTTGAGATGCGGCTCAGGCTGGCCCAAATGCTCGAGGCGCAGGGGTTGCTGCAGGAGGCAGCCGAGGAGTTAAGGCAGGCCGCGGCCCGGGCTAGCGAAAGTGCGCCACTGCAATCGGCTCTTGGCCTGGCCGAGGAGAAGCTGGGCAACCTCACAGCGGCTAAAGACGCTCTCCGGCGCGCTGTTGCTCTGGATGGCAAAGCGGCGGAGCCACAGGCTGCCTTGGGCCGGGTGTTGCGCCGGCTGGGCGAGTATGCCGATGCCCTGCAGTGCCTGCAGCGGGCCCAGACCGCCAACCCCACAGATGCTGGCATCCAGCTCGAGCTGGGGCAGTGCTACCTCTCCATGGAGCGACCTGCGGACGCGCTCAGACATCTGCAAGAGGCTCAACGCCTGGGTCTTGCGGACACAGACGTCTACGCGGCGCTTGGCTCCTGCTACATCGAGCTTGGCGATCTCGATTCGGCGATCGCCGCCCTCGAACGAGGCATTGGCCAACAAGGGAGCAACGCCATCCTGCGGGAGCAGCTCGCGCGTGCCTTCGTCAGCAAGGGCTGGGTGAAGGAAGCGATCGAGCAGCTTACGACAGCGGCACAGGAGCATCCCGAGAATGCTCGCCTCCGCCTCGCCCTTGGCCGGTTGCTTCGCGACTGCGGCCACATTCCACCGGCACTCTCCGCCTTCAAACAGGCCGCCAGGCTCGAGCCCGATGATCCAGACATACTGACCGAGCTTGGCGAAACCCTGGTGCGCGCCGGCCAGGAGCAGGAGGCGCGAGCGGTCCTTGAGCGAGCGGCGCAGTCACTGCCTGCCAGTTCAAGCGCGAACATCGCTCTGGCAGAAGCCTGCTTGCATGCCAAAGACTACACGCGGGCCAGGGAACTCCTGGCCAGGTCCATTGCCCTCAACCCGGACGACGAGCGCAGCCATCACATTATGGCCCAGGTGCTCGAGCAAGAGGGCGATGTTCAGGCTGCCCTTGAGGAAGCCACCCGCGCTGTATCTCGGGCGCCTGAACGCCCCGAGCTGCGCGCCCACAGAGCCAGGCTGCTCGCCAAGTCCGGAGCCATGTCACAGGCTCTCCAGGAGGCGCAGCGAGCAGCCGAGGCGGACTGTGAGGATCTGTACACGTTGCGGACCCTCGCTGATCTGTTGGCTCAGCAGGGGCGTGCCGACGAAGCCTTACTCTGGTACGCCCGCATGACCGAAGTCGCACCCAATAACGCCGAGGCATACCGCGAGTTGGGCAGAGCTGCCCTCAGCCTCGGAGATCGGGCCCGCGCCGCAGCGGCTCTCGAGCATGCCTGCACTCTCGCCCCCCAGGACGTTGAGGCTCTTTCGCTCGCTGCCCAGGCGCACGAAGCGCTTAACGACATCTCCCGGGCAGTGGACTACACGCAGCGCGCTCTTCAGGAGGCGCCGCGCAATCGCCAGCTGCAGTTGAACCTTGCGCGGCTGCTGCGCCTTTCCGGCAAGTACGGCGAGGCCGAATCCGTGCTCGCTCAAGCCGCGGAGGGCAGCGACGCTGAACCCATGGTGGCCCTGGAGCGCGCTCGCTTGTTCGCTGCCCAGGGCAACCATGAGAGTGCCCTGCGCCAGTACGAGAAGGCACTGGCAGCAGCCAGCGACCGCCTGGATACTCTGCTGGAGATGGCAGAGTGTGCCCTGGGCTGGCAACAGCACAGCCTCGTACTCTCGGAGTGTGGCCTGGAAGCGCGCCAGCCTCAGCGCTCTTTCCTAGAGTCTCTGCGCACCTATCTCGCCAAGTTCCGGCCCAGCCCCACCCTGGAAGGGCGATACGCGGCTGTGACAGCAAGGCTTGAAGCCTTGCTGGGCAACCCCGGAGAGGCGACTGAAGCGTTCAGGCGGGCCCTCCTCATGTCCCCCGAGGATACAGCGCTCAGGCGCGACCTCGCTCAGCTTCTCATTGCGGCCGGGCAGCCAAAGGAGGCCTTGCGCGAACTCGTCACCGCGGACCGCATCCGGCCTGGGGAACCGGAGACGGTACTCGGCCTGGCGAAAGCTCTTCTGCTTTTGCAGGAACGAGAGAAGGCAACGACGGCCCTGAAACGCGCGGCGACTCTCGCAGCGAATAACGCCTTCGCACTCTATCGCATCTCGCAAGCCCTCGAGGCCATAGGCCGCACGACCGAGGCAGTGGAACCGATCGAGACTGCCCTGCGCTTGAGGGATGACGAGTGGCGTTGGTGGAGTCACTATGGCGAGCTACTGCTCGGCCTCAGGCGCTACCAGTCAGCTCTTACTGCTTTTGAGAAAGCAGCAGAGCTTGACCCGGCAAATCCTCTCCACTTGCGCAACCAGGCCTTAGCCTACACTGGCATGCGCCGCCACCAATCGGCCGCACGCCTGCTCGAGAAAGCCACTGACCTGGCTCAGGACAACGCTGCCTGGGTCACCGAGCTAGCCCAGGCTTACGAGCACTGCGGCGAGTGGGCCCGTGCTGCCCAGGCTTACAAGCGCGTACTCAAGCTGGAACCCGACAACCCGCACCTCTGCGTCGGCCTGGGCAACGCACTGGCCCTCATGGGGCATTTCAAGGAGGCAGCGCAGCAGTTGCAGGCTGCCGTAGCTCTGAACCCCGACCTCGCCGAAGTGCACGCCGCTCTGGCCCGCCTCCATTTCCAGCAGCACCATTTCGACGAGGCCATGGCCGAACTGGGCAAGGCTATCGAGAAAGACCAGAGCAACCACCAGTACCATCAGGAATTGGCGGCTCTACACTTTGTCCGAGGCGATACCAAGCTTGCGCTTGAGGAGGCCCAGGTAGCTGTCGGCCTGGACCCCGAAGATCCGGAGAGCTATGTGATGATGGCTCAGGCCTACGCGGCAATGAACCGGCATGACGAGGCCATACAGGCGCTGCAACAGGCAATCGTGCTTCAAGACGACAGCCCAGATATCTACCACGCGATGGGCGAACTCTGTCGCCAGATACGCAACTACGAGAAAGCGGCCGAATGCTTCCGCAAAGTGATTGACCTGCGCCCGAAGGATGCAGAGGCTCGGTACCAACTGGGGCTGACATACGAGCACAGCGAGGAGTACGACAAGGCCCTGGCTCAGTACATCCGCGCCATCGAGCTCGACCCTGATCAGCCCGAGTACTACTTCAACGCCGGACGCATGTACAAACGCCGCAAGGATTACGGCGAGGCGGTCAGCATGTTCCGGCAGACCCTGCTGCTGGAACCGACCAATACGGAAGCCTACAAGCAACTGGCTACCGTGAGCGCACTCAACCTGGTAGCTGGCGGCGAAGCCCGTGCCGCGTCCCGCTGAGCCGGAGGGGGCCGAGCCCGTCATAATACTCTCTTCTCGAGCCATGCTGAGCCGAAAGTACGGCGAGCGCGGCTTCCGGGCCATCAGCGCCGTACTGCGCGAACTGGCAGCTTCCTTCGATGGCGGACACGCCTTGATGGCCTATGTGGACGACGAACGCAGCCTGAGCGTTTTCGGCGCTACACCGGTCAGCCCCAGGCGGCCGGAGGCGATCCGTGCCCTGATCGAGCAGTTAGAGCACAATCTGAATGGCGGCCGCCCGCTGGCAGTCTGCCTTGTGGGCGGCGGCGACATCGTGCCCTTCTTCGCCCTGCCAAACCCAGCCGATGATCCGGATGGCGCCCTTCTCAGCGACGCACCGTACGCCTCACGTGCCGACGACCTCTTTCACCCGGTGCGAGCGGTCAGTCGGCTGCCCGATCTGGCGCCCGAACACGCTGGGCAGTTCGTGCAAGCCGCTCTTTCCGCCATGAGAGCATCGGGCTCTGCGTCCGTGTCCACCACAGGCGCTGGATACACCGCAAGCATCTGGCGCGAGGCGGCCCAGGAAGTCTTCTCGCTCCTCGGGCCTCCTCAAAGCGTGCGGATGAGCCCGCCGTGGAGCGCCGATGACTACCGCCAGCTACACCTGCCCTGGGCGACGTTCCGCTACTACAATCTTCACGGCAAACCGGACGGCGTTGTCTGGTACGGCCAGAAGGATCCGATGCTGGCTGCCAACTATGCTGATTTCCCCGTGGCGCTGCGCGCCCACTACATCACGCCGGCCCACGCCCTTCGCAGCATCGTGATCACAGAAGCCTGCTATGGGGCGAGCCTGGAGCCAGGCAGCATAGCGTCGCGCTTCCTCGGCCTT
>DAOTVV010000091.1:0-3339 GCA_034436255.1 Anaerolineae bacterium | reverse complement strand
CAGAGGAATGACTTGCTCATGAACTATCGGCCATAAACCTCTCGTTGCCCATTCAGCCTCTGGAGGGCGCTATGGCACAGCAAGCGTTGGGCCCGGATCTGGCTAAGCTGAAGCATCGTAGTTCATGGTGGCGCGTTCTGCTTGTCGGGTTGCTGGCGCTGGTGGTCGGCATCGTGCTCCTGCCATTGACGCAGAACCCGAACCTTTTCCCCACTGTGGTGATGGTCGGCAGTTTTCTGGTGCCGGTGGCTTATGTAGCCTTCTTCTATGATCACCGGCACCTGAGCGACCTGGATGTGCCCTCCGTCGCCAAGGCCTTCCTCTACGGTGGCCTTCTGGGCGTGCTCTCTGCCTCTGTGCTCGAGCCGCTGTTCATCGGCAGCCTCAATCTGCTGACCGTGTTCGTCGTGGGCATCATCGAAGAGTTGGTGAAGGTGCCGGGCGTGCTGATCATCGCTCGCCATCACCGGCACGACTCGGAACTCGACGGCATGGTGCTGGGTGCGGCGTCCGGCATGGGCTTTGCCGCCTTGGAGAGCATGGGCTACGCCTTCAGTGCCTTCATGGCCAGCCGAGGCAGCCTCTCCGCCGTCGTCGGCATCATGCTCTTCCGCGGCCTGCTCTCACCCATGGGCCATGGCACCTGGACGGCCATCCTCGTTGGTGTGCTTTTCCGAGAGAGCCGACCAGGTCACTTCCGCTTCAACGGCAAGGTGCTGATCGCCTACCTGACCGTGGTCATCCTGCATGGGCTGTGGGATGGGCTACCACAGGTGCTGGCCATGGTTCTCCGCTCGAACTGGGGCGTGCCGTTGGCGCAACTCCTCGTCGGCGGCGTGAGCATCTTCATTCTGTGGCGGCGCTGGCGGGAGGCGGAGCGGCTGCAGGTGCTGCGGAACGCCACCGCCCCAGCCGCATAGCAGGTCAGGCCAGGGGCTGCGAGCAAGAAAGGGAGGAAGGGCGGCTAGCCCTTCCTCCCTCTTCTTATTCTAGCGTCAGCGGCTGGCTCTCAGTGCTTCTGGCCGCCGCCATCGTGCCCACCCGGCCCTTCCGTGGGGCCCTGGCTGGGCGACGGCTGAGGAGCAGGCGCGGGCGGCTGCTCGCTCCCCATCTGCGGCTTAGGCGTGGCTGTCGGCACAGGCTGGACGGCGGGGCAGGCCGTTGGCGGGACAACCTGCGGAGCGGAGCCGCTGCCGTTCTGTTCGCGGTTACGCTCAGCCTCGCCGCCAGGCATGGGGGTGGCCGTCGGCCCGGTGCCGTTTTGCTCGCGGTTCTGTTCGGCCTGGCCGGTGGGTGGCAGGGTCGGCTTCTCGGCTTCACCGTTCTGTTCGCGGTTATGCTCGGCCTCGCCACCGGGCGTGGGCGTCGCCCTCTCCTCGTCGCCGCGGGCGCCGGGTGTGCAGGTTGGCGTCACGCCCATGGGTGTGCCGGTGCGCAGGTGTTCCTGATCCTGATCGCGGTCCTGGTCCCGATCGCGCTCGCGCGTACCTCTTGGCGTGGGCGTGGCCGTGGCCGTCTCGCTTGGCTCGGGTGAGGGGGTGAGAGTGGCGGTTGCTGTTGGCTGCCCTTCGTGGTCGCGCTCCTGGAACCGTTGCTGCAGCCGCTCCTGCATCGCCTTAGCATCGGCGATGGCCTGGGATATCGCTTGCAGGGCATTGCCGGTGTTTGCCCCAGCCTGGATGCGCTCCTGCAGCAGGGCCTGCACACGTTCCAGAGCCGGAACCTGGTGCTGGACCCTGGCCTGCACCGCCTGTTCCAGGTCGGGGTCGCCGCTGCCATCATTGTTCGCTTGCAGTTCCAGGGCCAGGCGCACGATTTGCTCGTCGTAGGCCTGCAGGGCGGTGGCTACAGCGGCACCGTCCGGCGCCGCCGAGCTATCCTCGAGGATCTTGGCCGCTTCGTCGAGTTTGCCGTCGGCCAGGCGCAGGCGCACGAGGGCGCGCTGCGTGCTATCCCTGGCGGCGCTCACTCTGATCGCTTCGACAAGACCCTTGACGGGGTAAAGCGTCTGGCCGGGGAGGGCGCCCTGGGAGGCATAGGTGAGCCCCCCGCCCATGAGTGAGACGAGTAGCGCTATCACTGCCGCAATCGCTGCCATTGACATCCTCCTTCGTGGTCGGGACCAGTCGGTCCCGTTTCTCGGTGAGATGTGTGTCCAGCCAAATAGACGGGCCAGGGGCGATTTCGTTACGGGGTCGGGCACAGGACGAAGGTACTGCCGCAGCAGGTCGCTCTTGAGCCTTTCTTTGAAGGCGGGTTCTGGGCTGGGCCTGGCGGCGAGCAAAGCGGCGGCAGCACGCAGTGGCGCCTCCAAGCGGGCGCGTTCGCTTTCGTGGCGGGCAAGGCACTGCTCGACGCTGGCGCCGGCCGCGATCTCTTCGAGGCATTGAGCTAGCAGCAGGTCAAGGTTCACTCTTCCCCTCATTTCTGATCGCCCAGCAACCTGGCCAGGGCGTGCAGGGCGCGGTGCTGCAGGGCGCGGCAGGCTCCGACGCTCTTGCCCAGGAGCGTGGCTACCTGCTCGTGCGGCAGGCCGTCAACGAAACGCAAGAGCAGCAGTTCGCGCTGCTCCTCCGGCAGCCGGGCCAGCACGGCTCGCATATCCAGGGCCTCGAGGCCCGCGGCCGGGTCGGCGCCTTCGGCTCCAGGTAGCTGCTGGGCCGGCTCCGCGTCGAGCGATGTGTGCCCTCGGGCAGCGCGGTGGTAGTCAACCACGGCATTGTGGGCGATGCGGTGCAGCCAGGTGCTGAAGCTGCAGCGCTGGCCGCGGAAGTGCGGCAGTGAGTGTAGGGCGCGGGCGAAGACCGTAGCCGTGATGTCCTCCGCGTCCTGCCGGGTGGGCACGCGGTAATAGACGTAACGGTAGATAGCTTCCATGTGACGGTCGTACAGAGAAGCGAAGGCGGCCGCCTCCCCCGCCCGTGCTCGTTCAACCAGGGTCTCATCGCTTGGTTCAGTGCCTGCAACTGCAGCCATGCTTCTCCGCATTCATCTACTATGCCATTAGACGTGCCTGCTGCGCCAAGTGTTACGCTGAGGCGGGGACACAGATAGACACTGATAGACGCAGATTCACACGCCAGTACGAGTGAAACGCCATGCCCCATCGGGCAGCACCGGGCGTGAAAACGCGCTGCCTCGGCTGGGTAAGACGACACCGATCAGAGGTTGCTCGGCCTCATCGGCGTTCATCGGTGTTCCCACACCTCACCTCTCCTGCACGGCAAGTCAGGCCGGGCGCCAACGGCGACAAGCGCCTATACTACGTCGTATGACGCTGGATGGCGCGTCGTGTGTACCGCAATGCGCCGAAGGTCGCGGCTCCACGAACTGGTCGGC
>DAOTVV010000090.1:0-10333 GCA_034436255.1 Anaerolineae bacterium | reverse complement strand
ACCAGCGAAGCGATCTCACCCTCGGATAGCGATGAAGCGGCAACACTCTCCGTCAGCACAATGCTGTCGCCGGGCTCGACCTCACAGTGGAACATGTCCACGGAGAGATCAGGCCGCAGCCCTAGGGGAGGTGCGTAGCCTTCCTCCATGGCCTGCTGGGGGGACATGTCAAGCCACGGCGAATCCTCTGGAAAACGCGTAGTCGTGCCCTTGCGAACGACATACACCAGGGCCGGGCCGGTCTGAGCGATGAAGGCATCATTGCCTTTGAGGACGACGGCGCTGATGCCGGCGAGCCGGTTTGCGCGCCGTGCCTCGGCGGCGTTCATCTCGCACAGCAGAGCGTTGGCCCGCTCCAGCGCCAGCCTCAGGCCAGCAGTGACACTGCCACTACCATCGTAGTACTCGTCATGTACCGCCTGGGCCAGCTCACGGCAGATGCCTTCCCAGCCGGTGCGCTCTCCGATGGGCTCCACCAGCACATAGAGCCGCCCGCGCGCCCGGGCAAATGGAAGCCTCGACACGTGCTCCCCCACCAATATGTTGGCCGCGCTATCCAGCTTTACGCCATCAACTACAGCCAGTTGTTCCACCTGCGTAGCCAGTTCGCTCGGCATGCCCTCACTCCTGAGCCATCAGCGACGCCGCTGGCTCGAATTCACTCGCTAGGGCACTTGCTCTGCAAGTTGCATGCCATGCAGGGATGGAGCTGATATTGCGCCAGGCGCAGAAGGGTAGAGTGCCGGGCGAAGCGCGAGCTAGGGGCGCGCAAGGCGGTGACGCAGTGCCACGCTTTCGGCCAGGCCGATGCTAAGGAACTGCACCAGCAGGGAACTGCCGCCAAGGCTGATGAACGGCAGCGGCAAGCCAGTGACCGGCAGCAGGCCTGCATTCACACCCACGTGGACAATGCTCTCAAGTGCAATGAAACTGCCGACGCCACAGGCTAACAGACGGCCAGGACCGTCCGGCGTGGACTGGCCTATGCGGAAGAAGCGATAGCTGATGAAGGCAAGTAGAGACAGGGTGATCACACCGCCGACGAAGCCCAGTTCCTCGCCGATGACGCTGAAGATGAAATCGGTGTGGCGGACGCGCAGGAAGTGCAATTGGCTTTGGCTGCCAGCCTCATAGCCCTTGCCCCAGATGGAACCCGAGCCAATGCTAATCAACGCCTGGTTCACAATGTAGCTCGTTTCCGAATCGCTGCCAGGGTGAAGGAAATGGAGTGCGCGCGCCTTCATGTATGGGTCCAGTCTGACCCAGACCAGGGGCAACGCCAGGCCAGCCAGCAGCGCCAGCAGGATGACCTGCTTTGCCGTGATGCCGCCCAGGAAAAGCAACAGTGCCCAGACGAACAGAAACTCCACGGCCAGGCTCAGATCCGGCTGCAAGTAAGCGAGAAGCGCTGGCGGAAAGACCAGAAGGGCGGTCACGAGGACGTAACGGAAGCGCCATGGCTTTCCCTGCCTGCTGCCAAGGTATTGGGCCAGCGCGAGCACCAAGCAGGGCTTCATGAACTCCGAGGGCTGGAATTTCGAGCCGGCAAGGGCTAGCCAGCGCTGGCCACCGAACTGGGACGAGCCCATCAGGTCCACCAGCAGAAGGCCGGCCAGGCCCAGCAGGTAGAACACCACGGCGGCGCCTGTAAGCAACCTGTAGTCCAGCGTGGCCATGAGGATAGACAGGACTACAGCAATGGCGAGGAATACCGCCTGGCGCTGTGCCGAGTCCGCCAGATCGGGCGTGTTGTGCGTGGCGCTCGCGATCATGGCCAGGCCAAGCAAGCTGGTGACGATCGCCGCCAGAAACAGCCCGATATCGTACTCCTGCCAGAAGTGACGCCTGCCTTCGTACACGCCAGTCCTGAAACCCGCCTAGCCCTGACAGCCGCGACGACTCGAGCTGAGCACGGGCATCTCCGCCACCAAGCGGTTTATGCGCTTGCTTTGCGTGAAAGTGATCTCCACGCCGTCACTGTCAACATCGAAATAGCGGCTGACTACGGCGAGCAACTCATCCTTCATCGCAGCCATCTGCGCCGGTGAGATGCGAATGCGATCATGCACAAGCACCAGCTGCAGCCTATCCTTGGCGACACGGCCGCTGGCCGGCTCACCCCGGTTGAGCAACCTCGAGAATAGACTCATGGCCCCCTCCTAGCTCTAGCGCACGAACCGCAGGAAGCGCGACAGCAACCCACCACTGGGCTTCATGTCATCGGCGATGTCCACTTCGACACCGGACAAGCGGAGGGCAATGTTGCTGAAAGCCCGGCCCGCCGGATGCGCACCGTCCATTGCTAGAGGCGTACCGCGGTTGGTCGAAATCACCACCGCTTCGTCGTCAGGCACCTGGCCGACAAGCTCCACCGACAGTATGTCCAGTACATCCTCGGTGCTGAGCATGTCCCCGCGCCGCACCATATCCGGCTTGATGCGGTTGATGATCAGGCGTGCCGGCCCCTTCTCAGCAGCCTCTACCAGACCGATCACCCGGTCGGCATCACGCACGGCCGAAACCTCCGGCGTTGTGACAATCAACACCTCGTCTGCCGGAGCAAGAGCCACCTTGAAGCCACCCTCGATCCCGGCGGGTGAATCTACCAGTATGTAGTCGAACATCTCGCGCAGTTCGTCGCAGAGTTCCACCATCTGTTGCGGCTGCACCGCGTCTTTGTCGCGCGTCTGCGCCGCGGGCAACAGGCAGAGCTCTGGCATGCGCTTGTCACGTATTAGGGCCTGGCGCACCCGGCAGCGTTTTTCCACCACATCCACGATGTCGTAGACGATGCGATTCTCGAGCCCGAGCACGACATCCAGATTGCGCAGTCCGATGTCCGCATCAATTGCAGCGACCTTGTGCCCATTGAGGGCCAGCGCCGCGGCGACATTCGCCGTGGCCGTGGTTTTGCCCACGCCGCCCTTGCCAGAGGTGATGGTTATCACGCGCCCCATGGCTTCGCTCCTCTGCTGAATCTGCCCAGGAATGCCCTCAAAGCGCCAGCAAGCCGATTCTGCGGCGCTGGGCTGTGCCTCCCCTGCCTATCCGCCCAAGTCTCAACCACTATGGCGCCATCCTGCAACCGCGCCAGTTCGGGGCGCCGCTGCGCTCGAGGCTCATCGGGTGGGCGAGCAATCTTACCACCAAGCCTCAGCTGGGTGGGCTCCAGAGCGAGAGCGCAAACAACGGCAGTGTCATCACCGCCGGCGCCAGCATGGACCGTGCCGCGCAACACACCCCAGACAACAACACTACCGCCAGCGACGATCTCGGCGCCTGCATTGACATCACCGAAAACGATGACGGATCCTGGATGCCAGATGGCCTGACCAGAGCGCACCGTGCCAACCACCAAGGCGCACTCCCCTTCGACCATCTCCGGAGACGTGATCTCGCCCCCACCAGCACGAGACCTCGTACCCGGCTGTAACGCAGCGTCGAGCCTGAGGCCGAGAGACCTTGCCGAATTGCGCGTCAACTCGGAGCTGGTCTCTATGCCACTTACCTCGAGCCCGGCGTTGGCGCATTCCTCTAACAGGCTGGAAAGCTCTGAGACTGCCATTGCCAGGCCGCCGCAGTCCAGCACAAGCCTGGCGCCAGCTAGGAAGGTGCGCTTCTCTTCGATGATGGCCTGCAGAGCCGCGCGAGCCTCACTTATATCGCTCGCTTCGCCGACGGTGAGCACGAGCCCTGCAGCAGTACCACGAAGACGCGCCGCCACGGCCCTGTCCTCAGCCGTCCACAGGCTTTAGGCCGAAATAGGCTCGCAGTATGTCTGCGGCCACGGGAACGGCATAGAAAGCACCTTCGCCGCTGTGCTCCAACATCACGACCACGACGATCTCAGGCGCCTCGTAGGGAGCGAAGCAGACGAACCAGGCATGCGTTGGTAGGTTGCCCTGGGCATCCCGTGGCCCATAGAACTCGGCTGTGCCCGTCTTGCCCGCAACCTGCACTTCCTGTATGCCCAGGCCGGTGGCCGTGCCATTGGCAACCGCGAGCCGCATGCCTTCTCGCACCAGAGCGAGATGCTCAGGCGCGATCGGCACCTTGCGCACCACCCTAGGCTTGAAGCGTGCGGTTTCCTTGCCCTCGCTATCTATCAGGTAGTCGGCAAGCCGCGGCTGGTATATGGTGCCCCCGTTTGCCACTGCCATGGTCATACACGCCATCTGCAGCGGCGTCACCAGCACGTCGCCCTGGCCAATAGCGCAGTTGTAGGTGTCGCCAGTAAGCCAAAGCTGGTGCTTCGTGAGCCGCTTCCACGTAGGATCGGGAATTAGTCCGGTCACCTCCCCCGGAAGGTCCACGCCAGTGTACTCGCCCAGGCAGTAGTCGTGGGCGTACTTCGCCAGGCGCTTCTGCCCCAGCCCCTTGAAATCCTCAAAACCACCACCAACCTGGTAGAAGAAAATGTCGCAAGACAGGCGAATTGCCTCTACGACGTTGACGGCCCCGTGGCCGGCTCGATTGTAGCAGTAGAACGGGTATCTCTGCGAGCCGTCATCGCTGGTCACGTACATCACGCCGGTGCAGACCCGTTTTGTATCGGCGTTGATCACACCTTCCTGCAGGGCCGACGAAGACGTGAGCATCTTGAAGGTCGAGCCAGGGGGATACACGCCAGCGATCGCCCGGTTGACAAGCGGATGACTGGGGTCCGCCATGATCGCCGCCAGTTCCTCTGGTTTGGCGCCCAAGGTGAATACATTGTTGTCGTAGCTAGGGAGCGAGACCATGGCCAGGATCGCCCCGCTGCGCGGATCGAGGGCGATCGCTACGCCGGCCGGTGAGTTCTTGCGCGCCATCCCCTTCTCGACAGCCTTGATGGCGACATCCTGCAACTCGCTGTCAAGAGTAAGGACCAGGTTGCTGCCTGGCACAGGCTCAGTCGGTTGGCCGATCACACGCACCTTGCGGCCCGTGACATCCACCTCCACGTGCTGGGCCCCGTTGGTGCCGCGCAGAATCGCTTCATAGCTGTGCTCCACGCCAGCCAAACCGACGACGTCACTGTCGGCATAGCCGCGCTGTCGGTAGCTTTCCACAGCCTCAGCGGGCACAGGCCCGACATACCCCAAGAGATGGGAAACGGCCGCACCACGCAAGTACTGACGCTTCGCCTGCACTTGAACGCTTATGCCAGGCAGAGACAATTGTTGCTGCTCGATCAGGAACGCTGTCTGTTGGTCAATGTCTCGCTTGAGGACCACAGGTTCCAGCAACGGCACCTTCTTGGCCCTGTCGAGCGCGTCCTCAATGCACTCGCCTCCGTTTGCATCCGCCTTACTCAACGGCATCGAGAGCAGCGTGCTCACCCGCTCTAGTACCCGGCGCAGTTCGACATCGTCGGTCGGCAGGTCGGCCCTGGTGATCACCACGTTGAAACAGGGCACATTGCGTACGAGGAGCCGGCGCTTGCAGTCGTAGATTACGCCACGGTCGGCTGGCACAGACAGCAGCCGAAAACGCTGCTGGTCGGCCGCCTCAGCGTACAGCTGGCTCTGGCGACCCTGAAGCATCCACAGGCGGCCCGCCAGCAGGCCGAATGCGCCCAAGATCACCCGGCGCGAGAACTTGATCCGGCCATCGTTCTTGTTCTTGCCGCTTTCCATGTATCTGCCCTAAGTGACCGCAACGGGCCCAGCGAAAAGGCGCCGCTGCATGAGGCAAAACACGGGCAACAGAATGAGCGCTGTCACTGCATCAATTGCCACAGATGGTAGCACCAGAGCGCGCAGGCTGGCTCCCAGCGACACCGGCCACGACTGCAGCAGCAAGAGGCCGATCACGAGCGCATAGTAGCCGGCGGCTGAGACCACAGTCGCCACCAACGCCCAGGCCTGGTCATCAGCGTAGAGGCTCAAACGGGCAGCACCGAGTGTAGCGCCCACGGCCACCATAGCCACCGTGTGTGTGGCGAATGGCGCCGCCGACATCGTGTCCAGCATCAGCCCGCCCAGGAAACCCCATATTGCCCCTGCGGCTGCATCACCCAGAAACGCCCACAGAATCACAGCCACAAGGACCAAGTCAGGCCCGAGGCGGGCCCGACCGAAACGCAGAACGCCAGCTCCATCCACCATCGCGAGAAAGGCGAGCACAGGCACGCCGAGCCAGAAATGGGCCCATCCTGAGCGCTTACCTTGCTCCATTGCCCGCACCCGCTGCATCGCCGCGTGGGTTCGTCATGATCAGCACAACCTCGAGGCTATCGAGGTTGGCGCTCGGATTGATCACTGCCCTCTGATACATGGCAGTGTCATTGCGCAGGACCTCGCTTACCTGGCCGATGACAATCCCCTTCGGGAAGACCTCCCCCAGGCCGGAGGTGAGCACAATGTCGCCCACCTGAACATCCTCATCCCGCCCGATCTCATCCATGATGATGCTGCCGTCCACCTGCCCTTTCACCAGGCCAGCGGCGCGGCTGCGTTGCACCAGGGCGGCCACCGAACTGCGCGGGTCGTTGATCAGCATCACCTTTGCCGATGTGGGGTTCACCTCAATCACCCGCCCCACCAGGCCACGCCCGGTGACGACGGGCATGTCTGGAAGCAGGCCCGCGTCACGGCCCGAGTCAATCACCAGCGCACGGATGAGGCTGCCTGGCTCGCTGCCAACTACTTTGCTGGTAACGTCGGCACCGCGCAGGCCATAGACACTGTGGCTGCTGGCAAAGCCCATCTCGGCCCTGAGAAGCTCGTTCTCGCGTGCGACTTCCTGCAACGTGGCGACTTGAACCGTCAGATCGTCCACTTTGCTCTTGAGTAGCCGGTTCTCCTCGCGCAGTCGGTCCAGATTCTGAAAGAAGACACCGGCGTTGCCCAGGTTGTGCAGCAAGGTGGTGCTCGCAGCCTGCCCGGCGGCACTCAGGCGCGATAGCCACTCGCGTGGGGAGAATCTATGCTCCAGGCGGTTGCTGAAGAGCAGCAGCACCGCCAAGACGAGCAGGCCTAGCGGCAGCCATTCGCGTCTGCGCATGTCTCAGGCTCGGCCGTCTAGTGCCAACGTCCGTCCCGGTGCGTCGCGGCTAGCACCTTGCGCAGTGAATCCAACTCCTCCAGCACCTTGCCGGCGCCCTTCGCCACGCAGGTGAGGGGTTCATCAGCTACGTAGACTTTCATGCGCGTCTCTTCCGAAAGGCGCTGCGCCAACCCCTGGAGAAGGGCACCGCCGCCTGTGAGCGCGATGCCATGTTCCATCAGGTCAGCCACAAGCTCGGGAGGGGTCTCATCAAGTGCACTGCGCACGGTTTCGGAAATGACATGCACCGGCCCCGAGAGTGCCTCCCGGATCTCGACACTGCTCACCTCGACCGATTGCGGCAAGCCCGTGAGCAGGTTGCGCCCGCGCAGAGACATGGTCTGCTCTTGCTCGAGCGGGTAGGCTGAGCCGATCGCCATCTTGGACTTCTCGGCCATGCGCTCGCCGATGAGCAGGTTGTACTTCTCTCGAGCGTAACGCATGATCTCCTCGTCCATCTCATCGCCCGCCACGCGGATGGAGCGGCTGACCACGATGCCGCCCAAAGCGATGACCGCCACTTCCGTGGTACCGCCGCCAATATCCACGACCATGCTACCGACGGATTCGGTCACTGGCAGGTTGGCCCCGATTGCGGACGCCATCGGCTCTTCGATGAGATAGGCCTCCCGGGCGCCGGCATCGAGCGTGGCCTCGTACACGGCGCGTTTCTCGACCTCCGTGCAGCCGCTCGGAATGCCTACTACCACACGTGGGCGAGGCAAGCTGAGCACCATCTGCTGATGCACTCGGCGGATGAAATAGACCAGCATCTTCTGCGTCACATCGAAGTCGGAGATCACACCGTCGCGCAGAGGCCGGATGGCGATGATATTGGCCGGCGTGCGCCCTACCATCTGCTTCGCTTCGAGGCCGATGGCAACCACTCGCCTGCTCTTAGCCTCGATCGCGACCACCGATGGCTCGTTGATGACTATACCTTTGCCCCGCACACTCACCAGAGTGTTGGCAGTGCCAAGATCTATACCTATGTCAAGTGAGAAGAGTCCCAAGAGCGCGTTGAGCGGATTGAACACGCAGCTTAACTCCTGAGGGCCAGTCCGTCGGCTGAACCGAAAGTGGGCTATGAGCCAGGCAGCACGCCATGCCTGGCCGATTTGCTGGCACGATTATAGCACACGGCCCTGGCACCGACCAGAGAACTGTTGATGCCAGGGCCCAGAAAGCGCCGCAGCGGCAGGCATGCCTCTTATGCTGCCCTCAGGCGCGGGCTGGACGAGCGCTTCGGCCCGCAGCATCCACCACCCGGCGTAAGCGGTCCGGCCAGTTCCCGGCCAGCGAGTCCACCCCCAGAGCCATCAGTGAGCGCGCCATTTCCTCGTCGTTCACCGTCCATGCGTGTACGCACAGGCCGGCCTGGTGCGCGCCCGCCACCAACTCAGCGTTCACTCTCGCGTAGTGTGGCCTGATGGAGCTGGCAGAGTAAGTCCTGGCCTCGCTGAGTGGGTCAGGCGTGTCATGACCGAAGAGAATGCCAGTAGCGATGCTGGCATCCGCCTCTCGTGCCCAGAGCAGGCAGGGATGATGGAACGAGATGATCGCCGCATGCTCCTGCTGCTCGTACTCCCGAACCAGTTCTACCGTCTTCTCAACCAACTCGCGCGACGGCTCAGGGTAGCCCTTGATCTCGATCACGAGCTCGATGCCCAGGCGTTTCACCGTCTCCAGAGTCTCCGCCAGGGTCGGGATAACTTGCGGCGGATAGGCGTCCGGGAACTGGACATTCATGTTGAGCTGGCGTAGTTCCGCCAGGGTCATCTCCTGCACTGCGCCTTTGCCGTCGCTCACCCGGTCAACCAGCGGGTCGTGAATGACGACCACTTGGCCGTCACGGGTAAGTTGGACGTCGCATTCCACAGCATCCGCGCCAAGCGCCGCCGCTTTCTCGAATGAGACAAGGGTGTTCTCAGGAGCGCAGCCCATCGCGCCCCGATGCCCCACGACCACCACTCGTCCAGTGCCGACGACTTCTAGTTCGATCATGCTCACCTCAGCAATGCGCGCCCAGGACGGCCGCGCTCAGGGAATGGTCGCAGCAACAGGGGCAAGCAGACCACTTTGAGAGACCTCTTCATGCCGCAGAGCCTGAGCGACCACAAAAGGATCGCTCGCGATCACGTTGGACGCATACAATTCCATTGCACCAATGTCAGCGACACGGTTGCTCAGATCGCCTCGATCCACGATCCGGACCATCACCGGGAAACCGGTCCAGTCTTCGTCAGTAGGAGCGAGCGGCGGCATGCTGACTGAGACGTTGAAGGAGCGCACGCCCATCTCCTGCACCATCCGTTGGAGCACGCCGTGAACGGCATGGGCAAGCCCGGCGTTGAGGCCATCGGCAAAGAGGATGGTCTCCTTTTCCTTGGCGGGTGTGAGGTAGACGACGTGACGCACGCCGCCGCTCTCCCAGGCCAGACCCAACGCGCGGTGCGCCTCGTATATGTCGCCAAACAGGTCCGCCTCGTATCGGCCACGATAGGCTAGCGCCGCCCGGCGCAGGGATTCCACTCTGGCATAGTGCATGTCGCGCGAGAGAGCCATCTGCATATGGCCGTGCACGATACTCGCCCCACTCTTCCAGAGGCAGTTCCACATCAAGAAGAAGTACACGGCCTGATCGTCAGCCTCGTGAGCGCGCCTCGCCCACTCCAGGGACGTGGCGAAGGCGTCCGCGATCGCTTCCTCGTCAAGATGCAGCGGGTCGTGCTCATCGAATATCACCAGGCCGTGGAAACCGTCATATTTGGCGACGTTACTGGCAGTGATGCAGTGACGCCCCCTAACCCGGCCAAACACGTCCTCCGGTGTCCCCGAGAGCGGAGTGCAGAACGGGTCACCGACACTCTCGGCGATGATTGCCTCCAGATCAACGCCATCCTTTGCTTCAAACGGCCTGCAGGCGCGTATGCCGTTGAACAGCGCCCCTTCCATCGTTGCCAGGTTGGTGACTTTGACTATGCTCTGCTTCTCGACCGCTTCCAGGGAACCGAAGTGCTTCATAACCCAGGGTCGCATGCTTTCAGGTACCCGTAACTCGCCGACCACCTGCGACACCCTGAACAGGCGCTCGAAAAGCACCTGCGCTTCAGCTGGCAGTGCCGCAATCATCGCCGGCAGGTTCACGACCGTACACGTCTCGGGCAATCTCTCCTCCCTCTTCGGGCCAGGCCCGTTGGCCCGATCCCCTAAGGCTAAAGCTACAAGATAGCATTACCAAGGGGCCGCGGCAAGACCCGCGCAAAGCCGGTCAGCGGTCACCCACATCTGGCCCTGCAAGCGC
>DAOTVV010000089.1:0-26320 GCA_034436255.1 Anaerolineae bacterium | reverse complement strand
GATCAAGGCAGACCAGGACCGCGAACTGACCGACATAGAAGCTAAGCTGATCTACAGCCTGCTGCATCATTTCGAGAACGCGATGCGCGAGGCCTGGGCTACACTCCTTGAGGTCCACCCGAGCGTCTCCGAGATCTCCACGCGCAACCAGATGCTGCAGATAGCACTGCCGACCGACGCTGCCGTGATGGTCGTATTCGAAATACGGATCCACGACCTGGCCGGCATGATGAGCATCTGCATGCCGCATGAGTTTCTCAAGCCTGTGGTGCCCCGGCTTACACCGCAGGCCTGGATCGCCGCCGGCGGTTCCGGGCTGAGCAGCCAGGCGCGGGAATTGGTCGAGTACCACGTAGAGCGTGTGCCCGTGACATTGTCCGCCGCCCTGGGAACCGCTCAGTTGACGGTCCGGGACCTGGTGGACCTGCATGTAGGCGATGTGATCGTGCTCAACTCAACGGTGTCTGACGAAGTCTCTGTGCTGATCGAAAACGAAGAGAAGTACCGGGCCTGGCCCGGCGTCGTCAAGAACAAACGGGCGATTAAGATCGCACGTGTGCTGGAGGATGACGGGTGGCTATGAGTGGTTCATCTGGCGACGAGATTCAACTGTCGGAACTGGAGGCGCTCGGGGCCCAGCTTGACGATGCCCTGGCAGCGACCAGCTTCGGCGCCGCCCCCGCCCCAACGGCACCTGCTGCCGGACCGGCGAAGGCGCCTTCGGCAGCCGCCGCGCCCGCCAGCGCCCCCAGCCAGGCTGAAAAGCCCGGGATGGCCGTGCAGCGAGCGCGTTTCGCTCCGTTGAGCGAAGAGCCGTCGGTGGCGGCGGCGCCGAGTAACATTGACCTGCTGATGGACGTGTCCCTGCGGGTCTCGGTAGAACTGGGCCGGGCGACCCTGAGCGTGCGGGAGACTCTCAACCTCGCGCCCGGGCATGTTCTGGAACTGGACAAGTTGGCCGGTGACCCTGTGGACGTACTCGTCAACGGCCGGCTGGTGGCACGGGGTGAGGTCGTGGTCGTGGACGATCAGTTCGGAGTCCGCGTGACCGAGATCGTCTCCCCGCGGCAGCGCGTCGAGGCGATGCGTTAGCATGGCACGTTCACTGCCTCCTGGCTGGAAGCTGGCGGTAGCGGTTGTGCTCGTTCTGTCTCTGGCGCTGCTGCTCAGGCCAGCGGTGTCCTGGGCCGACGGGGCCGGCGCCACAGCCGTGCCCACTGCGGCGACGGCGGTGCCGATACCTCTGCCGACGGTCAGCCTCGACTATGGCCAATATCTGACCGGTCAGGCGGCAGCGCCCGAGCCGTCCATATGGTCAGTTCTGCTCAGCCTGGCCTGGAAGCTGGGGCTGGTCATTGCTCTGGCCTATGGACTGCTGTGGCTGATGAAGCGGGGCATGCACGTCCGGCGGCTCAACCCCGGTGAACGAATGCAACTGGTTGAGACGATTGGCTTGGGGAATAACCGCAGCCTGCACCTGCTGCGCGTAGGCTCGCGGTCGTTGCTCATCGGAGCAACAGGGCAGGAACTGCGTATGCTGGCGGACGTGACTGATGCGGTTGCCGGCCAGGCACAGCCGGAGTGGAGCGACGATGAAGCCACGGCGATCCTGCGTGAGGTTGCTGCTGTCAGTCCAACCCCGGCGCCGCTGAGGGGGGCAAGGGCGGCAATCCGTAACGTGCGCCAACTGTGGAACGGCCAGTCTGCCGGGCAATAGGGCTGATCTATGGGTGAGTCGCGCTTGCACATTCGCCATCCGAGAAGCCGCGTCCTTGCCCTCCTGCTGCTTGGGGCGGCGGGGCTGGTGCTCACTGGATGTGCCGCCGGCGATCAGGCAGGCATACCGAACCTGACGGCCATTCCGGGGCTGTCGCCCACAGGCGGGCCTCAGGATGTTTCGGTCGGCATCCAGATCATGGTGTTGCTGACGGTGCTGAGCCTGGCGCCGGCGATCCTGATCATGATGACCAGTTTCACTCGCATAGTCATCGTGCTCTCGTTCGTGCGCAATGCCATCGGTATGCCGCAGGTCCCACCCAACCAGATACTCATCGGTCTTGCGCTGTTTCTCACACTTTTCAGCATGAGCCCGACCATTCACTCGATAAATCGCACCGCCATGCAACCCTATCTCGCCGGCCAGATTACTCAGGAACAGGCATTGACGGCCGCTGAGGGCAGCCTGCGGGATTTCATGCTGCGCCAGACGCGAGAGAAGGATATTGCTCTCTTCGTCTATCTCTCGAATTCGCCCCGCCCGAAGACGCCGGAGGATGTGTCGCTCACGGTCCTGATCCCGGCCTTCGCCATCAGTGAACTGAAGACGGCCTTCCAGATGGGCGTGGTAATCTTCATCCCCTTCCTCGTCATAGACATGGTGGTGTCCAGCGCTCTCATGTCCATGGGTATGATGATGTTGCCGCCATCGGTGGTCTCCCTGCCCTTCAAGTTGTTGCTGTTCGTCATGGTGGACGGATGGCACCTTACGGTGCGCTCGCTGCTGGCAAGCTTCGTGAGAGGATGACAATGACGGACGCCACCGTTCTGGCCATCATGCGGGAAGCCATGACGACAACCCTGAGTTTGGCCTTGCCTCTGCTGGCGGTGGCCATGGTTGTCGGCCTGATCGTCAGCCTTTTCCAGGCCGTGACCCAGATCACAGAGATGAGCCTCACCTTCGTGCCCAAACTGCTCGGCATGGCGGCTGTCTTGCTGCTGATGGGACCGTGGATGCTGCACAAGTTGTTGTCTTTCACCGAGTGGATATTCGCCCTTCTGCCCCAGTTGGCCCGCTGAGGGAAGGCCGCGAGGGAGCGGCGTACCCCTTCCAGGCGCTTTACGGCTGGTTTACGCAGGTCTCACGTCAGCTTTACTGATGTAACCCTCAAGCCGCGCTAGGCTTTGTATGGACCGTCAGTTTGCCGAGGCCGTGGATGTCAGCCGACCTGCTCGTCACTGTGCAAACCTTCTTTCTCATGTTGGTGCGGCTGCTGGCAGTGTTCTCGCTGGCGCCGGTGTTCTCGGTGCACGGTGTGCCCAACCAGTTCAAGATCGGCATCGCGTTCTTCGTGGCCATGCTTCTCTGGCCGCTGCAGCCGGCCAACTTGAGCCAGCCACTCGCCTGGGGGAACTTGGCACTTTTGGTGCTGCGCGAAGCGCTCGTCGGCGCTGCCATCGGTTTCACCGCCCGGCTTGTGGTGGCCACTGCCGAGATAGCGGGGGCTGTAGCAGACTTGCAGATCGGCTTCCGCGCCAGCAGCGTCATGAACCCGATGACGCTCTTCCCATCCTCTGAGATTGAGCAGCTTTACTTTGTCCTCGCTTGCCTCCTGTTCCTGCTGTTCGACGGGCACCATGCTTTGCTGAGGGCGATGGCCGAGAGCTACCGCATCATTCCCCTGGGTGGAGCTGTCAACCTGTCAGGGCCGGCCATGCCCCGCCTGGAGATGCTGGTCGGGGAGACGCTGGTTGCTGGCTGCCGCATCGCCCTGCCGGTGCTTGCCGTCTCACTGTTGCTGGACGTAACCCTGGCGCTGCTTTCCCGGGCTGTCCCCCAGGTGCAGGTCTTCTTTGTCGGCATGCCGCTCAAGTTCGCCGTGGGCATGGCTTTCGTGCTCATTGGCCTGCCTGGAGTCATCTACGTGCTGCGGCAGCTGTTCGGGCAAGTGCCCGAGCAGATTTCCTGGGTCCTTCGAGCGTTGGCGGGCTAGATGGCCGAGAAGACCGAAGCCCCCACCCAACGCCGGCGTCGCGAGGCTCGTGAGAAGGGCAATGTCGCACGCAGCCCTGAGGTGAACACGGCTATCGGCCTGCTCACGGCGTTCACCGTGCTGAAGAGCGTGGGGCCAGGCCTCTCGGAGCGGGTTGCGAGCGTCGCGGCATTGCTCCTGAGCGGTCGCGGGATGGCTCTCGATACCCCCGAAGCGCTGCGGGCAACGATGCTGCGGCTGTCGGCGCCGTTGCTGTTGGCGGCGGCGCCTTTCGTGATGGCGGTCATGCTCGCTGGGGTAGCCGCGAGCATGGGGCAAGTGGGCCTTCTGTTCTCTGGCGAGAGTCTGAAGCCGCAGTTCAACCGGGTTAACCCGCTGAGTGGCTTCAAGCGTCTCTTCTCATCCAAGGGCCTAGAGGAGTTGGCCAAGGCGAGCGCCAAAGTACTGATCATCGGTTGGGTCGCCTACCGGGCTCTGGTGGAGAAGTTGCCGCTGCTGTTGAACCTCTCGCGTATGGAGCTACGGGCGGCAAGCTTCGCTATATGGTCTGTGGCGACTGGGGTCGGCAGCCGGGTGGGACTGGTGATGCTGGTGATCGCAGCGGCGGACTATTTCTTCCAGCGCCGGCAGTTAGAGAACAGTTTGAGGATGACAAAACAGGAGCTCATCGAGGAGATGAAGCTCTACGACAACCCGATCATCCGGCAGCGCATTCGCCAGCAGCAGCGACGCATAGCGATGCAGCGCATGATGGCAGCGGTGCCCAAGGCGGACGTGGTCATCACTAACCCGACGCACATAGCTGTGGCCATCAAGTACGACGCGAGCACGATGCGCGCCCCCAAACTTGTCGCCAAGGGGCAGGAACTGACGGCAAAGCGTATCCGTGAGGTCGCAGAGGAAAACGGCGTGCCGATCGTCGAGCGCAGGCCTTTGGCCAGAGCGCTTTACAAGATGGTGGACATCGGCATGGAGATTCCGGTGGATCTCTACCAGGCTGTGGCGGAGGTTCTGGCCTTCATCTATAGCCTGAAGGGAGTGCGTCAATGACGGCAGCGAATCCTTCGGTCCAACGCAGCGGGGTGAGTCGGCTACTTGGCAGCAGCGACATCATCTTGGCGGTGGCAGTCGTGTTCACCGTGGCGATGATGATCATTCCCCTGCCGACGGGGCTGCTTGACGTATTGTTGGCAACAAACATGGCCCTGGCCGTCACCGTCCTGTTGGTCAGCATGTACCTGCGGGAAGCGTTGGACTTCGCGGTATTCCCGTCCCTGCTTCTCATGCTGACGCTGTTTCGCCTTGGTCTGAATGTGTCGGCGACGAGGCTGATCCTGTTGCACGGCCACGCCGGTGCCGTGATCAACGCCTTTGGCAGCTTCGTCGTTGGCGGCAATTACATCGTCGGCATCGTGGTTTTCATCATCCTCATGGTCATCCAGTTCGCCGTGATCACGAATGGCGCCGGCCGTGTCGCTGAGGTGGCGGCGCGGTTCACTCTGGATGCAATGCCTGGGAAGCAGATGAGCATAGACGCCGACCTGAACGCCGGCATGATCACCGATGTCGAAGCCAGGGAGCGTCGGCGCAAGATCGAACAAGAGGCGGACTTTTACGGCGCCATGGACGGTGCGTCGAAGTTCGTAAAAGGTGACGCTATCGCCTCGATCGTAATCGTGGCCATCAACATCCTGGGTGGTTTCGCTGTCGGCATGTTCCAGCAGAAACTGACACTGATGCAGTCGCTGCAGACCTTCACTCTGTTGGCGGTCGGCGAGGGCCTTGTCTCGCAGATACCAGCGCTGCTCATCAGCACCGCGACGGGCATCATCGTCACTCGGGCTGCCACCGAGGAGAACCTAGGCCAGGATGTCGTCCACCAGTTGTTCAGCCAGCCGAGAGCGCTGTACATCGTAGGTGGGATGCTGCTGGCCCTGGCCGTCGTGCCCGGCATGCCAGCCGTGCCCTTCCTGGTCATGAGCGCCAGCGCGGCCGGTCTGGCCTATATGCTGCGCCGGAGCGCCAAACAGGAGCGGTCTGCCAAGGTGGCCGAGGCCAGCGCCAAGCAAGCGGCTCAGCAGGCCGCTGTCACGACCGAAGCGGCTCAAGAAGGGCAACTGCAGTTCGACCGGCTCGAGCTAGAGTTGGGCTACGGCCTGATCGGACTGGTGGACGGGAGCCATGGCGGTAGCCTGCTCGAGCGCATCGGATTGTTGCGACGGCAGATGGCGGCCGAACTCGGGTTTGTGCTGCCCAAAGTGCGCATCCGCGACAACCTCAGGTTGTCCGCCAATTCCTATGTCATCAAGGTGCATGGCGAACCGGTCGGGCGTGGCGAACTAATGCTGGGGCGTCTCCTCGCCATGCCAATAGGCGAGGTGCACGAACCAATCGAGGGCATCCAGACGACTGAGCCGGCCTTTGGCCTGCCTGCTTTCTGGATCACCGAGGATAAGCGCGAACGCGCCGAACTGACAGGCTTCACCGTGGTGGACGCAGCCAGCGTGTTGACTACGCATCTCTCAGAGGTGGTGAAGAAGCATGCCGGCGAGATCCTGAGCCGCCAGGATGTCCGAGAACTCCTGGATGCGGTGAAAAAGCACGATGCGGCGGCTGTTGATGAGTTGGTGCCAGGGGCGATCTCTCTTGGTGAGGTCCATGAGGTGCTGCGGCGCCTGCTGAGCGAAGGCATTCCGATACGGAACATGGTACACATCCTCGAGAGCCTGGGCGACGCAGCCAGGCAGACTCGGGACCTGGACTTGCTCACGGAGCAGGTGCGCAGGGGCCTGGCGCGCTCGATCTGCAACCTCTACAAGAGCGATGATGGCGGCCTGCACGTAATGACGCTTGCGCCTGAACTCGAGGAGACGCTGGCGCGGTCCGTTCAGAATGTCAACGGCGCCCGCAACCTCGTAGTTGATCCGAAGCTTGTCGAGCCGCTGCTGGACGCACTCAACCGCCAATCGGAGGCCCTGGCTCAGGATGGTCACCATCCCGTGCTGCTTTGCTCGGTCACCATCAGGGCCGCTCTCAGGCGGCTGATAGAGCGGTCGCTCCCGAACCTGGCGGTCCTGTCCTACGCTGAGATCGCGCCAGGGGTGGAAGTTCACTCCGAAGCAGTGGTCCGCCTTTGAGGCATGGAGGGTAAGCGCGCATGAAACTCAGGCGCTACGTAGCCTCGGACATGAAAGAGGCCCTGGAGGCGGTGCGAGCCGAGCTGGGGCCAGACGCGGTCATCATCCACAGTCAGGAGCGCCGGCCTAAGGGCCTGGCCCGGCTCTGGCGCAAGCCCAGGATCGAGGTGCTGGCGGCCGTCGAGGAAGACCAGGGGCCGCGGTTAGCGCGCCCCATGTCCGCGGCGCCGGCAGATGACGAGCGGCTGCGACAGATCGAGCGACGCCTCGAGGCTATCAGCGAGACTCTGCGCTACAGTCTGCCCGCGGCCGCAGCAGGCGCTGCCGCAACGAGAACGGACCCAGCTCAGGCCTCGAGTGGGTCTTCGTCGTCGCAACCCGCTGCATGGAAAGTCTCTGCTGCTACAGCGGCTAGAGTCGCGAACTCCGGCAAATTGCCGGCCGGGCTTGGTCAATTGCGAGCGCAAGGAGTCTCGGAGGGCCTGCTGGCCATGCTGGGCGACCTGTCGCCAGCCGAAAGAGAAGGGCCAGGCTTGGTGGCTAGCCTGAAGCGCCTGCTTCCTCCTTGCGAACGGTTAACGTCGCGAGGCGGTCAGCCCGATGTGATCTTCTTCCTCGGGCCTACCGGTGTCGGCAAGACGACAACGCTGGCGAAGGTGGCAGCCGAGTTGCTGCTGCAGCAGGGGCGCCGAGTGGGCCTCATCACAGTGGACACGTTCAGAGTGGCTGCGGTGCCGCAGGTCGAGATATACGCCAATCTACTCCAGGTTGACATGCGTGTTGCCTACAGCCCCGACGAACTGAAACAGGCGGTGGCCAGCTTTGCCGGTTACGACTTTGTATTGGTGGATACACCCGGGCGGAGCCCGGTAGATGAGGACGGGCTAGCAGAACTGGAGCAGTATGTGGCTGCCGTCCCCAGTGCACGTTCCGTATTGCTTCTGGATGCCGGTGCGCACTTAGAGAACCTCCGCCTGGCCGCGCGGGGCTTTCGAGCCCAGCTGCGTCACGGGATCATCTTCACCAAGCTCGACGAGACGCAGGTGTACGGTCCGCTGTACACCATCGCTGCTGAGATTGGCACACCCATCTATTACCTCACGATCGGCCAGAACGTACCCCAGGATATCGAGCCGGCAACGGCAGATCGCCTCGTAGCCCTGCTCACAGGCAGCGGGCCGGCCCCTGGGTCTGGCTTGGCCTCGGAGTTCGTCAGGCTATCAGGCAGCGAGATCGCCCGCGGTTTGACAGGAGGGAGCAGGTGGTGATCGCAAGCCCTCAGGACCGTCAGGCACTTTGGCTCGCTCAGAACCGGCCCACTGCGTCGGTGCCCTACTCGGGGCCGGCCAGAACCATTGCCATCGCCAGTGGTAAGGGTGGCGTCGGCAAGACTAACATCGCCGTGAACCTTGGCCTGTGTCTATCCCAACGAGGCAAGCGAGTGCTTGTGTTTGATGCTGACATGGGCCTGGCGAACGTGGATGTCATCCTCGGGTTGAGGGTTGGGCGGACGTTGCGCGATGTCGTGGCTGGAGCATGCCAACTGAAGGATATCCTGGTGGAAACGCCAGGGGGCATCTGGCTGGCTCCCGGCGGCTGCGGTCTGGCGGAACTGATCAACCTCGACGGCTTCAGCCGTGGTCGCTTGCTGCAGCAACTCGCGGACCTGGAAAGCTCGTTCGATTTCGTTCTCGTGGACGCCGCTGCCGGGGTCGGAGAGGACGTCGTACAGTTCTTGCGTTCCGTGGGCGAGGTACTGGTGGTTACAACGCCCGAGCCCACCGCTCTCACCGATGCCTACGCCCTGATCAAAGTCGCAGCAGCAGGCGGGGGCGTTAGCCATTTTGCCATGGTCGTCAACAACGCCCGTGATGCTAAGGATGGGCAGGAGGCCGCCAGACGCCTGCAGGGCGTAACGGAGCGTTTCCTTGGGCTCAGTGTGCCGCTCTGGGGCATCGTCCCTTTCTGCGACGAGGTGCCCGCGGCGGTGATGCAGCAGAGGCCAGCACTGATCGCCTATCCGGACTCGGCGTTCGCTCGGGCGATTGCTCAGATCGCCCGCCAGATGCTTGCCCAGTCCGGCGAACCTATCCGGGACCGTAGCGGCCTGTCGGGCGCCTTGCGCGGCTTCCTTGAGCGCCTTTCCAGCGGGCGGCTTGCCGTGGCTGGCAAAGATGCCTGATGCGAGCCAGCGCGGCGTGAGGCCGGCCCACGTTGTTTTACGAACGCTTTACGGACGGTTCACGCCACATTTACTGCCGACTGCGGCTGACGCTGCTAGCATTATGTTAGCCGAGAGTATGGAACTTTGAGAGAACGCCATTCGGCGGCGGCGGACGCCAGCCGTCATCAGAGAGGAGCAACCATGGCCGGTGCTTCCCCGAACGGTCAAAGTCAGTCAGTGCCGACAGCGAGCGTGGAAGAGTTGTGGCGGGCATACGCGGCCAAGCGTTCGCCGGAACTGCGCGAACAATTGATCATGCACTATGCGTGGCTTGTCAAACACGTTCTTGGCCGTCTGGCGATAGTCTTGCCTCCAAGCCTGGACTACAATGACTTGCTTGGGCATGGTACCATTGCCCTGGTCGAGGCGGTTGACAAGTTCGAGCCGGAGCGCGGGAACAAGTTCGAGACCTATGCCGTGATGAAGATAAGGGGAGCCATCCTGGATGCCGTTCGGGCCATGGATTTCGTGTCCCGACCAATCCGGTACCGCATGAAGCAAGTGACGGAAGTGATTGCTTCACTGACACGGGAATACGGTAGGCAGCCCACGGACGAGGAGGTCGCAGCGGCGCTCGGCATAGGCGTGTCCGCCCTTCTCAGGCTCTACCAACGCGGCGCTGCCACCGTCATCTCGTTGGATGCCATCCCGATGCTGGAAGTCGGGGACGAGGACGTAGTCCTGCATGAGGCCTGTGCGGATGCGGCTCAACTCGACCCGGCTGAGGAAGCAGTCCGTTCTGAACTGGCGGACATGCTAGCGGCAGTGATCGGCGACCTCCCCGAGCGGGACCAGCTTGTACTGTCGCTTTACTACCATGATGGGCTGAACATGCGCGAGGTGGGACAGGTCCTGGGCATTTCCGAGTCGCGCGTGTGCCAGATTCACGGCCGGGCACTCGCTTACCTGCGCGCCCAGTTGAGCCGGCATGACCCCGAGCTGGCAGAGAGTCTGCGCAGTAGCAGTGCCCGCCTGCTGGCAGGAGTGACGGTGTGAAGGAAGCGAGCAGCCCTGTTGACAGTTCGGGGAGGGCGGTGCGGCGTTCAACCGTGTCCTCGCGACCAGAAGCGAGCCGGGATACAGGGGCTAAAGCCCAAAGCGACGTGGCTCGCGCCGAGGCTTTGCTTGCCACGATTGACAGCCGCCTGAGCGAAGCGGAACGCCGCCTGGAAGAAGCGAACGCCATGGTAGAGCGCACGGTTGCTGTCGCCGCGGAACTGCGTGATGACGTCAGCAACCTCATTGTCGCTCTGCAGGGCCTGGCCACTCAAGTTGACGCCCAGGTGCGCGAGCACGCGAGCAGCCTCATGGCCGCTGTGGCCGCTGCCGAGAAGGTTGGCGCAGTTGCAACCGCCGTCCCCGTGGCGGGCGAGCTTTCGGCGGAGGTGGCGGCGCTGATCGAGGAGTTGCGCAGGACGGCTGATGACATCGGCGCGGATCTGCAGGAACGAGCGAGCGCACTGCGGGCCCTGATTGACGAGGCAGACCGGGTTGGGCTTGACCGGGCGATGGGCGCGGGGGCAAAGAGGTCCGAGCAGCGTACGGAGCCGGAAGAGCAAGCCCTGCCAGACCTCAGCGAACGAGCGGACGCGGTGCGCGATGAGGTTGTGGTCGGCGGGAGGGGTGCGGAGAGCGAGAAGGGCAACCGCTATGCCGAAGCCCGGCAACTTGCCGCACAGGGGCTTGCTGCCGATGAGATCGCGCGCCGTTGTGGCATCGGGCGCGAAGAAGTGCGGATGCTCCTTCGTCTGCACCAACGCGGCCTGCACTAGACTGAGACACATTCGCCTTTCGGGTGATTGAGAATGATGAAAAAGATGCGCATTCGTGCCGGGTGGCTGGTGCTCCCTTTGTTGCTGGCCTTGCTGGCTTGGCCGTCGCTCGCCTGTGCGAACGGGCACACGTTGACGCTCTATCTCAGCTTCATGCCGGGCCTCTCCAACACGGGCCCAACCACGGCGAGCGGTCAGGCGAAGATGAATATCGGCGAAGGCCTGATTGACCTCACCGCTCAGGGCCTGGAGCCTTTGACGCAAGGCCAGTATGAGGTTTGGCTGGTACCGGCCAACTCTGGCGCTTGGGTGAGCTTGGGCCGGTTCGACGCCAACGCCGATGGCACCGTGGCCTACTCCGCTCAGGTAGACCAGCTACCCATCCAGGATTACCGGTACCTGGTGATAACGGTTCAGGAGGCGGGCTCAGGTCCAGACCAGCCATCGGGCCGCAATGCCATCGCTGCCGCTTTCCCCAACCCCGAAGCGCTGCCAACGGCGCCGGCCGCTTCGGCAGCGGGTGGCACGGCCACCGCAGGCTCGGCGACGCCGGCTCCACCGGTCTTCCTGCCGGTGACGGGAGCAGCTGCCCCAGCTCATTCGCAGCCGGGGGCGCTGGGCCTCATGCTGACGGCGGCCTCGCTTGCGGTCGTTGGCGCGGCGTGGCTGCGCAGGAGGCTGTGATGCGAGGCATCTACACTTCCACCAGCCTGATGTTGTCCGCTCTGGATTACCAGGCGCTCGTCACCAAGAACATGGCCAACGCCAACACAACTGGCTACAAGGCTGATAGGCTGCGCCTGACCGATTTCGAGCACATGCTGCTCGATCTGAATGGCAATGATACCGACCCCCTGGGGCTGGGGGTTGCCACCGAGAACGCGCCCATTGACCTATCGCAGGGGCCGATCAAGCAGACGGAAAGGGACTTGGACCTTGCCCTTACTGGCCGCGCTTTCTTTCTCGTGCAGACACCACAGGGTGTGCGCCTGACGCGCGACGGTAGTTTCGGGCTCGATGCCAACAGGCAACTGGTCACCAGCGAGGGCTATCCGGTTCTCGGCCAGAACGGGCCGGTGACACTGCCTGCCGGGGAGATCAGCATCACGGAGGACGGGCGCATCTCGGTGAACGGTAATGCCGTGGCACAGCTTTCCTTGGCAGTGATCACGGACGAGGGCAACGTGCGACGGGTGGGAGAGAACCTGTTTGACGCACCTTACAGTGCCGCCAACCCTGGTGACGCGCAGGTACATCAGGGCTACCTCGAAGGATCAAACGTAGACATCGCCGCTGAAACCAGCAAGATGATGGCCGTTTTCCGAACCTATGAGGCGGCGCAGCGTGTCATCCTGATGCAAGCGCAGACTGTTGACAGCGCCGCTGCTGATGTCGGTAGGGTCTAGGCGGAGGTAGAAGCGTTGGACGTTATCTCAGCAATGCAGGTTCTGCGGGTCGGTGCCTCGGCTATGGCAGCGCAGGAGCGGGCGGTTGATGTCATCTCGAACAACATCGCCAATGTCAACACGGCGGCCTTCGGGCGCAGCCGTGTCGAGTTCAAGGAAGTGCTACAGGCACAGACGGAACCCAGTAGCGATACTGCCGGAGTGGAGGTCGGTGGCATCCGCCATATCTGGAAACAAGGAGTGGTGCGCTCGACTGGGCGCAACCTTGACCTGGCGATTCAGGGCGACGGCTTCTTCCAGGTGAGGTTGCCAGACGGTCGCACCGCCTACACTCGTGACGGCACTTTCCAGCGGGGCGCCGATGGAGCTTTGAGCACGGCCGACGGTTACCTGCTTGTGCCACCGCTAACCGTGCCGGAGAAGGCCAGCGATTTCCACTTCAATCCGGATGGCTCGCTGATGGTACGCGACGATGCCGGCAATTGGACCGTGGCCGGTACCCTGCAGTTGGCCGTGTTCAACAACCCTGAGGGGCTAGAGCACATCGGGCACGGTGTCTACCTGGCCAGCACCGATTCGGGGAATGCCACTGTGCTTGCTCCCGGGCAGCCGGGCAGCGGCCAGCTGGTGGCCGGCGCACTGGAGGATTCCAGTGTGGAGCTGAGCCAGGAGATGGTGGACCTGATCGCAGCTCAGCGCCTGTACTCTCTCGGCGTGAAAGTGGTCCAAACTGCTGACGATATGCAAGCGCTGGCGAATCAGCTCGCTGGCCGCTAAAGTTCTGCCGAACCCTGCCGATACATAGATGCAACGGGCGCGAGAGTGCGCTGCGCAGTCTGAGCGGCAGAACGGAGGCAATGAGTGGTAGAAAGAATTGAGGCTGGGCATCCATATCGTGACGTCGAGCAGGCGCGGCTCCTGCGTCTGGCCGCTCGCGCCAACCAGGCTCGAGGGGCTCACGGGGACAGGTCGGCCCAGACGGAGGATGCCGTAGAGATATCGAGCCAGGCTGCCCAGATTCAGCCGGCGGCGGAGGCGGTATCGCAGGCTCCAGACGTGCGCCAGGACGTGGTGGACAAGCTGCGGGATGACATCAGCAGCGGCACCTACAAGGTTGATGCCCACGCTATCGCCCGCACGATCATTGACTTGCTGGCCTGACGAGGATAGCGGCCCGGATGGGCGGGATTGACAATGGAAGCGGATGAGGCACTGCAGGCCATCTCTGCACTGGCCGATCTGGTGCACGAACAGACTCTGGCAATTGCTGGCGACCGCCCTGAGGCGGTCGCGCTCATTAGCAGGGAGATTGAGAGACAACTGGCCCAGTTGGGCGAGTTGCCGGAAGCGTTTGCCGGGCAGCGGCTGGACGCGGAACCCTCCTTGCGGCTTGCACTGGATAGGCTTCGCTATGAGGGCCGTTGCGCTCAGGCTGAGATTCGTGTGGCCATGCGACGCCTTGTCCTGCGCCGTGCCTTCCTGGCACGGATGGGTGTGCAATGGTACGGCGCGCGCCTGAGCCAGCCGGGCCAGCACAACTCTTTCACCCTTAGCGCCTGAGGTAGACCTATGCCCTCAACTTTCAGTGGCCTCGAGACTGCTCTGAGGGCGCTGCACGCTCAGCAGCGTGCCCTAGAGACGGTTGATCACAACATCGCCAACGCTAACACCGAAGGCTACTCGCGCCAGCGGGCCATCATGGCGGCAACAGAACCATACACTGTTCCTGCTCTCAACCGCGAAGATTCGGTGGCCCAACTCGGCACTGGCGTCGAAGTCACGGAGATTCACCGCTACACATCGGACTATCTCAACGCTCAGATGCGCGCCGAGTTGCCGCGGGGCCAGCGCTGGGAGACGATTGAGAGCGCCTACAAGCAGATCGAGGTCATTTTCAACGAGCCGTCGGACTCGGGGATATCGGCCGCGCTCGGGCGCTTCTGGCAGTCCTGGTCGGACGCGACGGGTATGCCTGATGACCTGGGTGCGCGCACAGCGGTCACGGAAGCGGCATCCAACCTGGCTTTCTCTATTCGCGACGCAGATTCGCGCCTGCGCGACATTCAGTCCGATATGGACCTGCAGGTTCGCCAGAACGTGGCGCGCATCAATGATATCGCCGTCCAGATTGCGGCACTGAATGATCCGATCAGCAAGGTGCAAGCCTTCGGCGATCAGCCGAACGACCTGCGCGATAAGCGCGACATGCTGCTCGATGAACTGTCGAAGATTGTGGATATCAACTACTACGAGAACTCAGACGGTACCATGACAGTTGACATCGGCGGTCATGCCTTGGTCATGGGCAACGACTACGGGCAGTTGCTCGTCCAGCCTGACCCGACGAATTCGATGCGCTCCAAGGTCGTATGGGCTGATGGGCAGACGCCTCTTGTTGTCCACGGGGTGCCTCTTGCCGGGCCGATGAGCGCGGCGAACGGTGAACTGGTAGGCGGGACACTCGGAGGGGCGATCTATACACGCGATGTCGTGGTCAACGACCAACTGGCGAAGCTGGACAACATCGCGAGCAGCCTGATCGACGCGGTGAACCAGTTGCACGCTGGGGGCTTCGGTCTTCCTGACGACTCCGCTGGCAGCCCGGCCACCCCGCGGCCTGGCAGCGCCCTCGCCGGCACGCCGACTCTGACCACGCCCCCTGTGAGCGGCGTCGTCGTGGACAACAGCCTCTACCCCGCCGCCCTTGGCATCGGCGCCGGGCACTATTCCGTGCAGGTGAGCGATGCAAGCGGCACCTGGCGTTTCCGCTTGCTGGACTCGCAGGGACAGGCCGTGCAGATCAACGCTGTCGCCGGCGGCGGCATGACCGACGATTGGCAGGCGCTGCCAAGTGGCACATTCGACACAGGGCGCGGTTTTGCCATTCAGTTCAGCGGGACGCCTACGGCCAGCGGCGAGGTAGCCAGCTTCGACTATAACAACTTCTTCAAGGGCTCATCGGCACACGACATCGACGTGTCCGACTGGGTACGCAACAACCGCGAGAATGTGGCCATGGCCGCGAGCGGAGACGCCGCCGGCGACGGGTCGGTGGCGCTGGCCATCTCACGTCTGCGCACCAAGCCTTTGCTGAACGGCTTTCCAATCGATGGCTACTACAACTCCGTTGTCACCGATCTCGGCCTGGCTTCCAAGCAAGCGTCGGCCATGGTGACCAATTCCCAGAACCTGGTGGAGCATTTGCAGACGCGAAAGGATGAAGTCTCGGCGGTTAATCTGGATGAGGAGACCGTCAGCCTGATCCAGTACCAGAAAGCCTACCAGGGTGCGGCTCGCGTCATGACAGCAATAGACGACATGCTGGACAGGCTCATCAATAATACTGGCCGCGTTGGCCTGTAGAAGAGGCGACTAATGCGTATCACGCAACAGATGCTCGTAAGAGGCGCCCTGCGCGACCTGAACGACAGTAGCCAAATCCTGGCCAAGCTGCAGAGTCAGCTGTCGTCGGGAAAGGCGATTCAGACGCCTTCGGATGACCCATTTGGCACTGAACGAGCGCTCAGGTTCCGGCAGGAGATCCAGGCGCTCAGCGTCTGCCGCGAGAATATGGACCTGAGCAAGGACTGGCTGAATGCGGCCGACACGACCCTCAGCAAGGTAACCGACATGCTGGTGCAGGCACGTGCAATTGGGATGCGCGGCGCCGATGACGCGATCGGTCAGGAAGCTCGCGCGGCTCTTGCCGCCCAGGTCAGCGAGATGCTTGGTTCGATGCTGCAGTCGGCAAACAGCACGAGTCAGGGGCACTACCTGTTCGCCGGCTACAAGATAGACACCATGCCTTTCACCGGCCTGGATGCCTCCGGAAACGCCACGAGCGACCCCAGCAAGATCGTGTCAGTCCAGTACAACGGCGATGACGGCAGTATCGTGCGCGAGCTCGAGCCCGGGGTTGACATGCAGGTCAACATGACCGGCAAGGAGACCTGGCTCGACCCGACCCAGCCGAATTCCGTCTTCTCGGCGATGATCGCTTTGAGGGACGGTTTGGCTGCCGGCGATGGCGACGCGGTGCGGTCGGCTCTGACGCGCATAGACCGCTGCAGCGATCTGCTGGGAGAGGCGCGAGCCGTCATCGGCGCCAAGACGCAGCGCCTTGATCTGGCCGCCGACAAGGTTGACACGATAGTGCTCGGACTGAAGTCGCTTCTATCCAAGACTGAGGACACGGACATGGCGCAGGCCATCGTCAATTACCAGCAGCAGAATGCGGTGCACCAGGCAGCCCTACAGGTCAACGCTCGCCTTCTGCCGATGTCTCTGCTAGACTATCTACGCTGATCATCGCCGAGCAGCGGCTTTTTGAACCAGGAGATGATTGCTTTGTCTGATTCTGTTGGCCCAATCAAACAGGTTACCTTCCCGGAAGGGCTAGTTGGCTGCTCGGATTGGCGGCACTTCGTCTTGCTGGACGCGGATGAGGCGGGCCCGGTCAGGATGCTGCAGTGCCTGGACGACCCCGAGGTTGGCTTTTTCGTCACCGACCCCAAACTGCTCCTGGAAGACTACCAGTTGGAGATTCCACCCTCGGCAGCATCGGCCATAGATCTGGTCGAACAGGAGAAGGCGATCGTGCTTTGCACGCTCGTCGTCAAGCAGGATCCGCTGGTTGTCACCGCCAACCTGTTGGGCCCACTGGTGATCAATCGTGAGAATGGTCGAGGGGTGCAGGTCGTTCTCTCCGGGTCGGACTACTCAGCCAGGCATGTCGTCGTGGGCGGCCCGGCGGAGATGAGCTAGTGTTGATACTCACTCGCAAACCAGGCGAAGCGATTGTCATCGGCCGGGACGTCAGGGTGAGTATCCTCAGCGTTGACGGCGAACGGGTGAAGATCGGCATCGAGGCGCCGCGGGAGGTGCCCGTGGTCCGCCAGGAACTCCTGGATGCGGTACGCCAGTCTAACCTCGAGGCGGCGACCGCCGCTGCCTCAGCCTCGACGGTTGCGGCATCGCTGCGCCACGTACTGAGCCAGAAGGCACCAGTTACCTCGCATCAGGAGCCGCCAGAGGGAAGCCGGCGCTAGCGCCCCAGCCTTCAATCCGTGCCGGGATCAACCGGCAGGCGGATGATGAATGTCGCTCCCTGGCCGGGTTCGGATACCACCTCGATCTCCCCATGGTGCTGGCGGACGATGTTGTAGGCATTGTACAAGCCCAAGCCCAGCCCTTCGCCGGCTGGCTTAGTCGTGTAAAAGGGCTGGAACAGGCGGGCGCGCTCGTCCGCGGCGATCCCTGGTCCGTTGTCGCTTACAGTGATGCGGACCATGTTGTCGCTTTCGCGCTCCACCGTTACAGATAGCTTGCCCGGGGTACGGCCGGAGCGCACGATAGCGTCCCGGGCGTTGAGCAGCAGGTTCATCCAGACCACTTTCAAGTGATTGGCGCTGGCCACGATCAAGGGGACATCCTCAGTGATGCTGAGCTCCGGCTGGATGTTAGCCCGGCGCAAGGGGTGCCCCACCAACTCCAGCGCTTCCTGTAGATTGGCCTCCAGGTCCACCTCGGACATCTCGTAGTCGCGCTGGCTCGACAGGTTGAGCAGGTTGTCAACGATGCGGGCAGCGCGCCTGGCCGCGCGCAGGATCATCTCGATGGTGTCACGGAGAGGGCTGTCCTCGGGGATATCGAGCAGCAGAACTTCGGCATTGCCGATGATCACAGTGAGCGGGTTGTTGATCTCGTGTGCGATGCTCGAAGCGAGTTGGCCGATCGAGGCCAGTTTGCTGGACTCATAAAGCGAGGCCTCCATGCGGCGCCGCCCGGTCACATCGCGCGTGAACACGACAACGCGATCAGTCAGTCCCTCACGGTCTCGTATCGGGTAGGCGTCTATCTCGCGCCAGGTCTGGTGGCCTTCAGGATTGACATAAGAGATGATGAGACTTTGGTGTGTGCCAGTGGCAAGCGCCTCCATGACCGTACAGTGCTCACAACTGCCACCGCTTGAGTGATAGTATGCCGCGTAGTCCGCGCCGGCCAGGGACTCGGGCTGCCTGGCCAGAAAGGCGGCTTCCGGTTCATTGACCATTACCAGTTTGCCGGCGCTGTCAACGATATACATGCCGTCGGTGATGCCATCGAAAACGGCGCTCAGTGTCTCTGTGGAGCGGGCCAGGTCGCGGTAGGCACGGTTGAGGTCGTTGAAGAGGCGGGCGCTCTCGACGGCGGTGGCTGCCTGGTCGGCGAAAGCCTGCAGCAGGTGCAGATCGCCCTGGCTGAAAGCATTGGGGAGGCTGCTGTCGGCTCCGAGCACGCCCACGAGCTTTCCTCCGGCCACCATCGGTACCGCCATAACGGAGTGGGGCCCGGACGAGCGAAGGCTGGGAAAGCCATGCCGCAATGTATCCTCGATGGACACTGGCTGTCCCCGAACAAGGCAGCCATCGGCGCACCATTCCCATACGCCTGTGTCGGGCCCGTTTTCACCGTCCGATAGGGCAGGGGCCTGGGCTGCCAGCATTGGTTTGCCTTCGTTAGGCAGCAGGTAGGCGAAGGAATGGCTGGCAAGGCCGATCGTCCCGAGGACAGTGTCCACCACGCTTTGGAGCAGGCTGGCCTGTTCGAAGCTGGCGGCGATGGACCGGCTGACCCTTGCCAGGGCCTCCGCCTCACGCAGGCGCTGCGTAGCCTGGTCATACAGCCGCGCGTTACTGAGGGCCGTAGCTGCCTGCCCGGCCACCACGCGCAGCAGCCGCAGGTCCTCACTCGAGAAGGCGCCTGGCGAATCGCTTCCCAGGGAAAGGATGCCCACCACGCGCTGGGCCGTTTCCAGGCGGATACCCAGGTAAGAACGCAACCAGGTTGGTGGCTCGTGGCGGCAGAACTCGTCATTCAGCTCAAATGTGAGGGTATCCTCGACCAGCAGCGGCTGCTTCCTCTCGAGAGCAAGGCGAGGGTAGAGCACGCTCATGCGATAGCGGTCGCCCGGCATGGATTGCGGCCGGTCGCCCAGGGCAATCACGGCCTCGAGCGACTCGTCAACCGGGGATACCAATCGCACCTCGGCGGCGGAAGCGAACGTGAGGCTACGGGCGCTGCTCAGTATGGTGGTCACGGTCTGCTGCAGATCCAGGCTACTGTTGAGGGCCTGCCCTAGTTCGTAGAGGGCGGCAACCTCGTCGGCCTTACGGGCCTCGCTATGCAGGCGGGCGTTCTCGACGGCCACGGCGGCCTGGCTGGCGAGGCTGCTAAGGATGCGGATGTCGCGCTCGCCGAAGGCGTCGCGTGCTGGGCTGGAGATGCTCAGTGTGCCGATGACTGCCTGCCCGAGCAATAAGGGGGCAACCACGAGCGAACGGACAAACGTGGTACCGGCAACGAAGTCCGGATGGCTGGCGGCATCCGGGACGTAGATGGGCCGGCGCTCTTGGGCTACCCTGCCGGCGATGCCCTTGCCCCAGGGCAGCACCAGAGAGGCGGCGCCCTCGGGATCGCCGGCCTGAGCCTGCGGCACTAAGTTCTCCCGAGCGTCATCGGGCATGTGTATGACGGCGCGCGAAGCCTTGGGCACGAAGCGCAGTGCCGTGTGCACGATCATGTCCAGGATGCGGTCCAGGCTAAAGGTAGCCATCATCGAGCGGCCGATGTCGGAGATGGCCTGCAGTTCGTCGAGGCTGCGGCGGTGCTCCAGCGAGAGGCGGACAATGTCCAGGCGCGCTGCCACCTGGCCAGCGAGGAACCTGAGGGCAAGCAACGTTGTGCCGCTGAATTGCTCGCGCCCGACAACGGTCAGCACGCCTAGGGTGCGTCTAGGGGTGCGAAGGGGGAGCAGGAGCTGCCAGTTGCCACCGGGGAGGCGCCGCTGGAGCGCTGAAGCGGAATGCTGGGCGAGATCCTTCAAGGAGAGTGGAGCACTGGGCAGATCAGCTCGCCTCGGCGAGCGCGAATGCTGAGGCGGCGAGCTGAGCTCGACCTCGACGACCTCCGCGGCAAGCAACTGCCGCAGGTCATTGCTGAGGCCATCCAGGAAATGAGGTAGATCGTCACCTGGGTCCAGGGACTGCGCCAGAGACATGAGTGACTCGGCCAGGTCAGGCATCGCTGAAGGGGCCGCGCCTTGGTGGGTAGGTGGTTCGCTATCGGCGCGATCGGATGCGGCCGAGGCAGCCATCTGGGCCAGCAGAGTCGCCAGTCCTTCAGCGAGTTCGGTTTCGGTCACGAGAATGCCTGGAACGGAACTGTCAGGCTTGGTACCGTCGGGGCAGAAAGTCAGCAAGCCGAATCTAGCAGCGGCGGCACATTCAGCCAAGAAGCGGCGGTTGGCTTCGCCGGGCTGGAGTTCGGCGACAATGATGTCTGCCTGGAGCGCCGGCCGAGGCGCTGTGGGTTTGGCGGCGCCGTCCAGAATGGTGAGGACGTAGCCGGTGGCGCCACTTGACGCCAAAACGTGTGCTAGCGACTGCTCCGCCACGCCCACCGCTAGAATGTGGGCCGTTCTCCTCGGTGCCGCCGCCATATCTCGTTCTTCTAGGGGCGCAAACTGTAGCCGTGACGCGAGACGGTGACTATGTAGGTGGGGTTCTTGACGTCCGGCTCGATCTTGGCCCTGAGGTTGCGGATGTGCATGCGCACCAGGTCAGGGCTACCTGTGTCGGTGGGATAGTCCCATACCTCCTGCAGAAGCTGGTGGGTCGAGAACACCTCGCCGGGGTGAGTGATGAAGTGATACAGTAGCTCGAACTCAATGGGCGTGAGGAGAGAGGTGCGTTCGCCCGCTTGCACTTCGAAAGTCTTGCAGTTCAGGCGCAGGTCGCCAGCCTGAACTACATCGGGACGTTTCTTGCCCTGTTCCGGTTGGGCACTGCCGACACGGCGCAGGATGGCCTGGATGCGGAGGCTCAATTCCTGAGGGCTGAATGGCTTGGTGATGTAGTCGTCGGCCCCGACGTGGAATCCCTGGATGCGATCTTCCGTGCGTCCCTTGGCGGTCAGGAACAGGATCGGCGTCTGGGCAAGCAACGGGTCGTCGCGCATGCGCTGGCAGGCCTCGAACCCGTCCATGCCGGGCATGATCACGTCCAGAATGATGGCATCTGGCTTGAGTTGCCGCGCCTGCTGAATGCCCTGCACGCCACTGAAGGCAAGGAAGACCGTGTGGTTGCGTCGCAATGTGTTCTCGATCGTCTTCGCGACATCAACATCATCGTCAACGACGAGTATGCGCGCCATGCTGCCTCCGAGCTGCCGGTCGCGGGTTGTTGGATGCGGCCAGTTTAGCACGCCGGCGCATAGCTGCCAACAGGCTAAACTCGTGGCCTGTTCTGCCGATACATCTCTAGTACTTCCTGGGGATTGCCTTTCCGCCCCAGCCGGGCATAAGCAGAGCTTCCTGACGCGGAGCGCAGCAGTTGAAACGAGTCCTCACCAAAGAACTGAAGCCGGGGATGGTAGTGGCGCGAGATGTCCCAGATGGCAAGGGCGGTTTCCTCTTGCGCCGGGGTGTGCCGCTCTCCGCCGCTTACATCCGTGCCCTGCAGGAGCGTGACTACGCCTGGGTGTTCATCTCGGACGATGCCAGTGACTCCCTGGTGGTCGAGGACATGGTGTCCTCTTACCTGGCAAGCTCGAGCCTGCCATTGCTGCGCAGCTTGCGCCGGCTGCTCGCAGCCAACTCTCAGCCAGGTACCCCTGCCGGCAGTGGCCAGCCGGCCACCGAGGATACTGCTGTCGAGCAGGAGGCGGAGCAGGTCTCCTGTGTCGTCGGCCAGGTCCTGAGTGCCAACGCGGTCACCGCCATGGCGCGCATGGCCAGCAACGATCAGACCTTGCTCTATCACGGCCTCGATACAGCCACAGTTGCGGTGAGCTTTGGGATGCGTCTGGGTCTGGACGAAGCGAGCCTCAGGTCACTGGCTCTTGGCTGCCTGCTGCATGACTGTGGCAAGACGCTCCTGCGTGAGCACATACTCGTGTTGCCGCTGCTATCAGAAGAACAGTTGGCGGAGCTGAGGCGCCACCCTCTTCTCGGGCTACAGGTACTGCGCGAACTGGGGCTGGACGACCTGCAGGTCGCCTCAATAGTCGCCCAGCATCACGAGCGTCAGGATGGCCTTGGCTACCCGCGCGGTAGCCGAGGCACCAACCACATCAGCAGTGCCCAGCAATCGGGACGCATCGCTCTGGCAGCTGAAGTCGCCTCGATCTGTGACACCTATGCGGTCCTGACCAGCGACACACTTGCGGGCGGCAGGCTGGAAGATCACCTGGTGCTGCGCAGCCTGCAGCGTATGTCAGGGACGGTGCTGAACCGGCAGTTGCTGTCGCACTTTCTGAACCCGCGGCCGCTCATCCCTGTTGGTATGTTCGCCTACGTTCAGTCCGGCAAGAACGCTGGTTACCGTGGCCTGACAGTGCGGCGCTCGAGCCGTGCCGAAGGCCAGGTAGTCATCAGGCTGACGCAGGATGGCAGTGGTGCCTGGGTGCAGCCTTTCGAGGTTGACCTCGGCGAGGAACCAGAAGTGCAGGTGAAGGTGGCGTTTGAATGAGCAACGAAGCGGCACCGGAGGGCGGCGCCTTAGCGGAACTGCGCCACGTCGCAGTCCTTTTTGCCGACCTGCAAGGGTTCACACACCTGTGTGAACGCCTGGATCCAGAGGAAGTGGTTGAGATACTGGACGCGCTCTACGACCGTCTGGGCGCAGAGGCCGAGCGTTACGGTGGCTATATAGACAAGGTGCTGGGCGATGGCCTGATGGTGCTCTTCGGTGCCCCACAGGCACACGAGGATGACGGCTTGCGGGCAGTGATGGCTGGGCTCGCAATGCAGAAGGCGATGGACGAACTGCAACCGTGGATCAGGGAGAAGCTGGGGCAATCGCTTGGTATCCGCATAGGCATAGACGCCGGTCCGGTGGTGTATGGAAAAGTCGGACCAGGCTCTCGCGTTCAGCCTACGGTTATCGGGGACGCCGCCAATGTCGCCGCGCGGCTCCAGCGCATCGCCGCACCGGGCCAGGTCGTGATCAGCGATAGGGGGAGGAGGCTGGCGGCCCGTCAGATCCAGTTCCGCAAGATCGGCCTGGTCCAGCTCCAGGGCCGTAACGCCGAGGTCGTAGCCTACGCCGCGGTTGCTCCCTTCGCATCTGCGGGTGGTGCCGCCCAGAGCACGCCGCTTGTGGGCCGCTCCGATGAACTGAAACGGCTGATGACAGTCTATACGATGGCAGTTTCGGGCAAGACTGGTCTGGTCCTGCTCACCGGCGAGGCCGGAATCGGGAAGACCCGTCTGCTTTCTGAGTTTCTCGGCATACTGCAGGCTATGGATGCGAAGCAGAGGCCGGTTGTCGTCCACGTGCGGAATCGCTGGGATGTCGGGAATGTGTATCGCCCCTATGACAGCATGGTTGGAGCGATCGGCGCTCGAGCCCGTCAAGTCCTCGAGGGGGCAAACGGCGATGCCCCACCGGCAGGGCTGAAAGCCAGGGCCTTGCTGTTCGGGGGAACCAAGACAGCCGCTAGCATGCTGCGAGACATCTGTGAGCGCCTGCCCGCTGTCATCATCGTTGATGATTGGCAGTGGGCTACGAATGAGGATGGCGAGCGTATTGTTCAGGTCATCAGGGAGGCGGCAGGCCTGCCGGTCCTTTTCGTGATCTCGGGGCGACGTGCTGACCTGGTCCCTCAGGCGAGTATCGCCGAGGCCGGCATACGCGACATCACAGTCCATCGGTTGCGCCTGGCACCGCTCGGCCGCAACGATTCCTGGCTGCTGCTCCAGCAACATCCCGCTTTTTCTGCCTTACCGCTGGACGTGGCCGAATCGTTGCTCGACCGCGCCGGTGGCAACCCGGCGCACGTGCTCGAATGCATAGACTCACTGATAGATCAGGGCCTGCTTGCCCCGTCAGGCGATGGCTGGCGCGCTGTCCAGGACCGCGGCGCTCTGCTCGTCCCCGAGATGCTCCGCAACGATATTCTCAGCCACCTCGACTCTCTGGGCCCCAGTGAGCGTGACTTCTTGCGCCTCTGCGCCGTGATTGGCCTGCAGTTCTCAGTGGCGATGCTGGCTAAGGTGATGGCCATTGCCGAAGCCGAGGTCCGCTCCCACCTTGGCGCGCTTGTGGAGGCCGGTCTGCTGGTGGCCATGGACGCTTCGACGGAGACTTATGCCTTCCGCAGCGGGCTTGTGCGCGAGGTCACCTACGACACCATGCTGAAGCGCCATCGCCGGCAGCTGCACCTGAGAGTGGGCGAGATCCTCGAAGCCTCTGGCGAAGCTGACTCTGCCGACCTGGTTGTTCACTTCGTGCGCGCCGGTGTTGCCGAGAAAGCGGTACCCTATGGGCTGGCGGCGGGCGAGACACTGCTTCAGCAAGGCGACCATGATCGAGCCCTGGCTCTGCTGAGTGAACTGGAACCTCTGCTGTCGGAGGGCGATACTGAGCACAGTGTCGTGCTCCTCGAACGCCTCGGTGAAGCCCTCGTCTGCAGTGGTAACTGTGCTGCCGGGCTGGATCGGCTGCTGCGAGCCCTGAGCCTTGTACGGGACCCGGCCAGCCGCGGTCGGCTGATGGCGCAGGTCGGCTGGGCATATGCCATACAGGGGAGAGCCGAGATGGCGGTCAAGCACTATCAGCGAGCCCAAGAGGCCCTGTCCGGCGCCGGTGAGTTGCAGCAGCAGATGCTCGTCGCAGCGTCCATGCGATGGCTCTATGACCGTCCCTGATGCCGCTTTCGGCTGGCCTGAGGGCCTGCCGGGGCAGCTGATGCTTTTGTCACCATGAACCAGCTGTGCTAGATTACGCCGATCAGTGTAGAGAGTGGGACTGTGAAACTGGACCGGGGCAGCATCCGGGCGATGGCTGTTGCTGCCCAGATAGGGACTTCCGTGGCTGCATCGGTTGCCATCGGCATCGGTGGGGGTTACTTGCTGGATAGGTGGCTCAATACCCGGCCGGTTTTCACGCTCTTAGGGATAGTAGTGGGCATCACGGCCGCGGGCTACACTATCTATGAGCTGGATAGCTCTTTCCGCGAGCGCAGGCCCGGGCCGCCCAAGGGCCAGGACGCCCCGTAAACACTTAGTCGCCATCGGAGGTCGCTGCTTGGACATCTCGCTCGCTCCGGAGCCGGTGTTCCGCCTGGGCGGTCTGGTGATCACGAACACCATGTTCACCAGCCTCCTGGTTGTCGTGTTGCTGTCCGTTGTCGCCATTGTCTACCGCGCCGTGGCCTCGGTTGACAACCCGGGGCGTTTTCAGATGCTCATCGAATGGGTGACGGGCTTCGTGCTCAGCGCCAGCGAAGGAGCTGCTGGTCGAAGACTGGGCAGGCGGATCTTCCCCCTGGTAGCGACGTTCTTCATCTTCATCCTGACAGCGAACTGGCTGGGCAACTTCCCGGGTTTCGGAAGCATCAAGATCGTGAACTTCGAAGGCAAGAGCGTGCCTCTGCTTCGGTCGGTGAACAGTGATCTCAACATGACAGCGGCGATGGCATTGATTGCCGTGGTGACGGTGCAGGTGTTGGCTCTGGCGGAGCACGGCCTGGTCGGCTACTTGAAGGAACTGACGACTCCCTGGTTTCTCACGCCGATTCACCTGATCAGCGAGATCTCTCACGTAGTCTCACTCGCCGGACGACTTTTCGGCAATATCTTTGGCGGCGAAGTGCTCATGATTGTGATGTACTCGCTGGTGCCCTACGTGGTTCCGGCCGTTTTCCTGGGCCTGGAGATTTTCTTCGGCTTCATCCAGGCTATGATCTTCACGATGTTGTCCATCGCTTACATCGCGATGGCCGCGGGGCCTACTCACGGCGAGCAAGATCTCGCCGTGAGTGCGGCATAACTCTCAATGTGCTCTACTTCGCGCCGGTCGGATCGGCAGCGAACTCACCCTGGCAAAAAGGACGGATGAAGACATGACTGACGCAGCAATCATCAAGTTAGCCGCAGGTTTGGCCATCGCTCTCGGCGCCATCGGCCCGGGCATCGGCATCGGTTTCGCCGCCGGCAAGGCAGTTGAGGCCATCGGCCGTAACCCAGAGGCCGAAGGGCCAGTGCGCACCACGATGATCCTGGGCGCAGGCCTGTCCGAGGCAGTGGCCA
>DAOTVV010000088.1:0-6238 GCA_034436255.1 Anaerolineae bacterium | reverse complement strand
CCGACGCCGAAGCGGCCGTATGGGCCACAGGCCTCGATCAACTGGCGGGTACGCCGCCGGACCTGTTCCTCGCTGCCTCGCGCCAGGATGTCCACGTCGACGCCGCCCAAGGTGGCGATGCGGCGGCTGAGCCCGGCCTCACCGCGGCTGTAGAGACGGTGGAAGTCCTCGGCATGGATGATCGTGTCCTCGAAGGAGTGCTTGCCATCTATGAGTACCTGCTCGATCAGGTCCGTGTAGATGGCGTTCAGTTGGCCGCAGGAATGGAGGTAGTACTTGCGGCCGTGCTCGTGAGCGATGGCCGCCTGGCGCGCATGCCATGGTAAGACGAAGCGGCGCAGGTCGGCAGGGCTGATCAGGGTCGAGGTGCGGAAGCCCATGTCGTCACCGGCCCAGAAGGCGACCACGTTATCTATGTCGGCGATGTGCTCATAGAAGGTCACGAGCAGTTCGCCCAACCGCTCGCTCGCGGCCTGCACCAGGTCCGGTTGGTCCATCAGGGCGAAGCACAGGCCCTCGTAGGAGAAGAGGTTGGACAATAGCTCATACATGTGGCCATTGTGCTCGAGCATCAGGCCCATACCCTCTGGCAGATGGTCGGCAGTGTACTCGAAGGGGAAGAAGTCCACGTCGCTGACGGAGGGCCAGGGGTAGCGCTCGAAATCGTCCCAGGAGGCGATCGGCCCTTCGTGCTCGTCGGCCCAGTGCCGTTCGCGGCTGGCGCCTGGTGCCGTATCCTGGGCGACAAGGCGCCTGGTCGGCAAAGGCAGGCTGGAGTCCAGACGGATGGTGTCGTAGCCGAGGTGGTACCAGAAAGCGATGCAGTTGTCGAGATAGGCCGCCTGGCTGGCCCGGTCGCCGGCAATCGGGTCCACCCAGGCGCGGCCGAGCAAGCCCTCGACCACCTGGCGGATAATGGGCGGGTCGGCAATGTACTCAGTGAGTGGCGGACGGTCCGCTATCTCTTCGCCGTCCAGGATGCGCAGGAGTCTTTCGGCGTCAGGCCTGGGCCTGGGAATCGGCAGCATTGTCCGGCTCCTTAGCGAGTGCGATTCTCCAACTGGCAACGATTCTGGCACCACGGTCTAGCCAGGGCAAGACTGCAACTGGCGCAAGCTGGCCTCCCAGGCGCTTTCCAGTTCCGCGTGGCCATACGGCACCAACGTGACCTGGGGACGGAGGAAACATAGGGCCGCCGCGGGAATGGCTCCCGTCGCCTGCCGCGCCGCCAGGGCGTAAGCGGCCAACTGCAACCGGTGACGCTGGCTGGCAGCCTCGCTCACGCGGCCGACGTTCTCGCTCTTCCAGTCTATCAGGTGCCAGCTGCCGTCGCCTGCCTGGAAGACGAGGTCAATCGCGCCCCTGAAAAGGTGCTCGCCTAGGCGCAGGTCAAACGGGAGTTCGGCGTAGCGCTTGCTGGCCTGGCAGATTTCCTGGTACAGACTGTGCCGCTTCAGCCGCCGCAGCATTGCCAGGCAATGGCTGGCGACGCCTGCGGCATCGGCGGGCGACAGGCCTGGCTCGCGGCCGGCCCAGGCCTCGAGCCGCCGGTACAACTCGGCGGGCGACAGAGCGAGGCAGTGCCAATCGGCCAGGGCGCGATGCACCACCCGGCCGGTCGCGGCGACGAGCGCTGCCCCGGGGAGTACCTCTCGCTCCCAGGCAGCGAGCGGGTCGGGCGCCTGCACCTGGCTCAGCGCCTGGTCCAGAACGCTCTGCAGTTCAGTGATGCTGGCGTGGAGGCGGCGTGGCGCCGCGGGCAGCGGGCGGGCGAGGCGTGTGTCCGCCTGTTGTGGGCCAGCCGCGGCGCGCCGTGCCGCTGGTTGCTGCCGTTCCTCTGGTGCACGCCTTGGGCGATGCACCAGCAGGCGGAAGCCATCGCGCTCGCAGCTTTCTCGCTCGGTGCCCGGCGCCGCGATCTGCCAGGCGTCCATGAGCGATTGCAGCCAACTGTCGCTGCCTCCGAGCCGACCGGTGAGCAGGAGCAGGTCGGCGGCTCGGGTGCAGGCGACATAGAGCAGGCGCTTGCTCTCGGCCCGCTGCATGCGCTCCTCAAGCCATTCGGCCCAGAGGTAGCCGGCGGGCTTGCTCCAGTTGCCGGCCTCATCGCGCCACATGCAGGCCAGGCCGAAGGCGGGGTCGTGCAGGAGGCGGGCGCTGGCATTGTTTCTGGCGTCGCTCCGCCCGAGATCGGCGATCGCAACCACCGGGAACTCGAGCCCTTTCGCCGCGTGGATGGACATGAGTTGCAACGCGCCTGACTCGGGCGCTCCTACCTGAGCCTCGCCTTCGCGGGCCTCGCGGGCACGCAGGGAATTGATCCGGCCCAGGAAGGCCGAGAGGGTGGCGCTCCCGTGCTCCAACGCCTGCGACATGAGCTTGCTGAGGTTGGCACTCGGGCGGCCACTGTCTCGGTCCTGGCCGCCGGCCATGGCGAGGAAAGCCTGGTAGTCGGTCAGGTCCAAGGCCAGGCGCAGCAGGCGCCAGACGCTGCCGCGCCCCACCTCCTGCCACAACTGCTGGAGGATGGCGCCGGCTCGCGCCACTGCCTCCTTTTGAGCGGTGGCCGGTGGGTCGCCAAGGGCACGCCATAACGGTATCGGCTCCGGACTGGGGCCGGACGGGGTGGACCAGCGCAGGTACACTAAGGTCTCGTCGCTCAGGTCGAAGAGAGGCGAACGCAGGGCCGTGGCCAGGCTGAGGTCGTCCGTGGGGTCCTGGAGGGCGGCCAGAAGGGCGATCAGGTCCTGCACCTCGGGCCGGTCGTAGTAGCCGCGGCCGCTGGTGGTGAGGTAGGGCAGGCCGTAGGCCCTGAACTGCTCCTCGTAGATGGGCAGGACTGTAGTCGCGCGAAAGAGGACCGCGGCGTCGCCGAAGCGGAAGGGGCGGTAAGCCCGCGCCTGTCTATCCCAGACGGGGAAACGGCTCTCCTGCAGTGCGAGCAGGCGCTCCGCCAGCCAGCGCCCCTCCCAGACGCGCGCCGTCTCGGCGTCCACGTTCTCGTCCGCTTCATCTTTCCCGGGGATGAGGAGCAGTTCCACTGGCGCCGCTGCTGGCACGTCCGCTTCCGGGCGATGGGCCGAGAGTGGCGCCGGCCTGGCCTCATAGTCCTCGTAGTCGCCGGCAAATGGCCTGAAGAGAAAGTCGAAGGCGGCGTTGATGGCAGCGACGAGAGGCTGGCTGGAGCGCAGGGAGCGGCTCAGTCGCAGTGGCGGAAACCCGGTCGCGGACTGGATGTCCCGGCTGACACGGTTGAAGACGCTCACCTGCGCCTGGCGGAAGCGGTAGATACTCTGTTTGGCATCGCCAACCACGAAAAGGGCTCCGCCGCTACTCGCGGGGGCGAGGGCGTAGATCAGGCGCTGCTGCACTTCGTTGATATCCTGGCCTTCGTCAACCATGACCTGCCTGATGCCGGCGAGAAAGGCCTGCAGGCGCTCCGCATGCGGCGCCCGGAGCAGCCGGTCCGTGAGTATCTCCAGGTCGTCGAAGTCCAGCGCTTGCCTGGCTGCCTTCAACTGTTCGTAGATAGCGCCGACGGCTTCCCAGACCCGCCGCCACAGAGCGAGGGCAGCAATCGCTTGCTCGTCGGCCGGGCCGACTTCCTGGTCGCAACCCGCCTCCAGGAGCGCTCTTCCCGCCTCGCGCACGGCCGAGAGCATGTCTTTCAGGTGAGTGAGTTCGCCCTTGCCGCCCCAGGACGCCTGTTTCCCCCCGACCAGCCTGATACTGGAGAAGGCCTGAGCAGCGGGCACGAGCTGCTGCTGCGCCACGAGCTCACATCCCTGCTGTGCTGCTCTCAGGGAGGGAACGAGGGCGTCGTCCTCGTCACGGATCCTGACCGTTGGCAGGTGCGCCAGGGCCGGCACCAGGCCTGGCACGTGGGCTAACTGCTCCTGCCACAGGCCCTGTCGCCTGGCCACGACGCCGCGGCGCCAGCGTTCGAGCAAAGCCTCGCCCTCCTCGAGCTGGGCAAAGCGCTCGTGCAGCGTGCCGCGCTTGGCCATCAGTTGGGCGAGTTCCTGCCTCAAGTCGCCGAGATGCAGACCGGCCAGGAGGGCGAGGGCAGGATCATCGTTCCCAACGAGTTGGGCGAGCGCCTGCTCGATCGCCTCCTGCTTGAGAAGGTCCGATTCCTGCTCGTCCAGGACAGTGAAGGATGGGTCGAGGCCGGCGGCAATGGCGTTCTCACGCAGGATGCGAGCGCAGAGGCCGTGGATGGTGCTCACCATCAAGTGATCCAGGTCGCGCCGGCGCTGCCACCAGTGCGAATCCGGCTGCGAGGACTCCGCGACTCTCTCGATCTCGTCGCGGATACGGGTGCGCATCTCGCGGGCTGCCTTTTCGGTGAAGGTTATCGCGATGATGCTATCAATCGGCCAGTCGCGGTGATCGTCCAGCAGGCGCAGGAACCTCTGCACGAGCACCCAGGTCTTGCCTGTGCCCGCTCCCGCTTCCACCAACAGAGGGCGGCCTTCGGCCAGGATCGCTTCGCGTTGCTCGGCCGTGGCCCGACGAAGGTCAATGGAAGGTGTAGGGCTGCTTGTGTTCATGGGGACGGGACCTGGCGGGCCTTGGCTTTGGCGTGGCGGTCGGCGCGGCAGAGGCCGGCATATTCGCAGTGCTTTGGGCAGGCTTTGGCGGGAGCGCAGGGGAAGAGCCCCGACTGGATGCGCTGGATGAAGCGCGCGGCAACGTCCACCACCTGCTGCACGAGCGCGTCCTGGGTGGCACCCTCGCTGAAGACAAGAGGGCTGCCCGCGTCCGGCGATGGGATGTGCAAGTAGCGGCTTTCGCGCACCGGGCCGACCTGCAGCAGGCGCTCGGCAGCGACGGCGTAAAGGCAGGCCTGAAAGGCGAGGCCCTTGGCCATGTCGTTGCGGCTGTAGCTACTGCTGCCGGTCTTGTAGTCAATCACGCGCAGGTCGTAGGAGCCGCCCTGGTCAATGCGGTCAATGATGCCACGGAGCAGGAAGGAAGTGCCGTCCTGGCTCTTCAGCGTGAGCGGTGGCAGGCTGGCGTCCGCCTCGCCGAACCGGGTCTCCTGCAGGTAGGGGTGGAAGGCGAGACCCATCTGGCAGCACTCCCATTTGACCAGGGCGCGAAGCAGCCGGCGCAGTTCCTCCTGTTCCTGCTGCCACAAGGCACCCGGGCGGAAATGGTAACGCAGAGGGGCGCCGGCGAAGACGGCTTCACAGGCGGCATCGAGGTGGCGGAGTATCTCCTCCTGCTGGGCGGGACAGGGCCACAGGCCGGCCTCTGTCAGCCGGCCGTAGAGATTCTCCAGCACGGCGTGCAGGAGGCTGCCGCGCTGGAGGGCGTCCATGCCGAACTCCGGCTCTTGCCTGGGCTCGAGCGCCAGCACTGCCCTGGCGAAGAAGCGATAAGGGCAGGTCCCGTACAGCCCGAGGCGGGAGGCGCTCCAGCGGCAATCGGGGCCGAAGCGCCGGCGCAAGATCGCGCCTACGCCTGGTGAGCGCAGGACGCCCTCGTGCTCGCCTGGCGGCGCCCAACTGGCGCGCTTAGCGCTCGTGGCCTGCGCCTGAAGCAGCCAGCGCCAATGCCCGGCCAGGTGCGGCTCCTGGGGCGCCGACCCGGTGGCTGCGAGCGTGGTGAGCAGTTCCGCCTCGCTGGCTGCGTCCTCAGCTGCGGGCAGGCCAGCCGCCGGCGGTTGCTCGATCTGCCCACGGAGCCAGGGGGCGCGCCTGACGATTTCCTGCCAGTAGGGTGACGCCGCCCAGAGGGCGCCGTTCTCGTCGAAGCGGGGCCGCAGAACCGTCAGCTGGCGGGTGGCACAGCTTACCACCTGCCACCACAAGGAGGCCGAGGCCGCTGGTTCCGGCTTGAGGAGACCGAGTTCGTCACTCTGGCGTTCGGCTGGCGAATACAGCGGGTCCGGTGCCGGCAGGCCGGGGAACTCACCCTCGGCAAGCCCGAGCACGAAGACGTAGTCGTATTGCACGCCGCGAGCGGCATCCAGGGCGCCGAAGCGGATGCCAGCGTCATCGCTCAGCCTGCGCCCGGCGACCAGTTCCTGTAACTCGGCGCGGTATTGCTCCCAGGTGATGCCGCCAGGGCGAGGGGCAAAGGCCGCAAGCTGCTGCAACCGGCGCGTGGCTGAGAGCACTTCGCCGATGGCTTCCTGGTCGCGCCGGGCGCGCTCGCGATCGCAATCGAGAGCGAGCGCCTGAGCGATGTTGATCTCCGTGCACTCTGCCGGCTCATCGCTCTCCTGCCC
>DAOTVV010000087.1:0-3572 GCA_034436255.1 Anaerolineae bacterium | reverse complement strand
AACGCATTACCTCAGGCGAGGGGAGAGAAGGCGACATCGAACTCCTGGAAGAGTTGGGCGCCGCTGTCAAGCGGGGCTCGCTCTGCGGGCTTGGCCAGAACGCGCCCAACCCCGTGCTGACCACCATCCGGTATTTCCGCGACGAGTACGAGGCGCACATCCGGGAAAAGCGCTGCCCGGCAAAGTCCTGCCGTGCTTTGATCCACTATACCATCATGGCCGATTCCTGCACGGGCTGTGGGGCCTGCAAACGGGTCTGCCCGGTCGGCGCTATAAGCGGCGAGGCGAAGCAGGTCCACGTCATTGACCAGAGCAAGTGTACGCGCTGCGGGCTGTGCCAGGAGCGCTGCCGATTCGACGCGATTATCGTTGAGTGAGGGCTGAGAAAGGTGGCTGAGATTACACATGCGGGTAAGCCTGCAGACAGCCCCGGTGACCAACCGGATACCAGGCCGGAAATAAAACTGACGATAGATGGCGAGGAGGTATCGGCGGGAGCAGGCGAGACCATCCTCGAAGTAGCCAGGCGCCTGGGGAAGCGCATACCGACGCTTTGCTACGACCCACGCTTGGAGCCGTTCACTTCCTGCTATGCCTGCTTGGTGGAACTGGAAGGCAAAGCTGGCTTCGTTCCTTCGTGCGGCACGCGCGTGGCCGCCGGCATGAAGGTCCGTACCGACAGCCCGGCGGTGCACTCCGCCCGTAAGCTGGCGTTGGAACTGCTGATCTCTGCCCATGACGGTGATTGCCTGCCCCCATGCCAACTGCAATGCCCCGACAATACGGACACTCAAGCCTATATCGCCCTCGTCGCTGCCGGAGAGTTCGCTGAAGCGCTCCGGACGATCAAACTCACCAACCCCTTCCCGTCGGTGTGCGGCCGCATCTGCCCACACACTTGCGAACTGCAGTGTCGCCGCAACCGCGTTGACCAGCCGGTGGCCATCAACCCTCTGAAGCGCTTCGTCGCCGATCTTGACCTGAAGGCAGAACGGCCTTACGTGGCCCAGCCTGCGGCGGACACGGGCAAACGCATCGCCGTCGTCGGCGCCGGGCCAGCGGGCTTGTCGGCCGCCTATTACCTGCGTCTCCAGGGCCACGCGGTTACAGTGCTCGAGATGAACGAGCAGCCCGGCGGAATGCTGCGCTATGGCATCCCGCGCTACCGACTGCCGCGCGAGCAACTCGACCGCGAGATTGGCCACATTCTCGCCACTGGCGTTGAGCTTCGCTGCAAGCAGCGGCTCGGGCGCGATTTCACCCTTGCTGGCCTCAGGGAGCAAGGTTACGACGCAGTGTTCCTCGCCGTCGGCGCCTGGGTCTCCAGCCAGCTCGGCGTGCCAGGCGAGGATCTGCCCGGCGTCCTGACCGGTATCGGCTTCCTGGGCCAGGTGTCGCGCGAAGAGCCGCCTGACCTTGGCCGCTCCGTGGTGGTGATCGGCGGCGGCAACACGGCCATAGATGCCGCTCGCACCGCAAGGCGGCTCGGGGCTGAAGTCACTGTCCTGTATCGCCGCTCGCGCGAGGAAATGCCGGCCGAGGCGTCCGAAGTGCAGGCGGCTGAGGAGGAAGAGGTCGGGTTCCAGTTTCTTGCCGCCCCGGTGGCAGTCTTGGAGCGGAACGGGCGTGCCTGTGGCATACGGGCCGTGCGCATGCAGTTGGGCGAACCCGACGCCTCCGGGCGGCGACGGCCAGTGCCGATAGAGGGCAGTGAGTTCGAACTCATAGCAGACAGCGTAATCGCGGCCATTGGCCAGCGACCCGACCCCAGAGCGTGGGCTGATGGTCAAGCGCCGTCTTCCAGCCGAGCAGGGACAGTTGTAGCGGACGCCACGACCTACCAGACGGACATCCCCTGGGTTTTCGCCGCCGGCGACTGCCTCACAGGCCCGGCAACCGCTATCGAGGCCATCGCCGGCGGCAGAAAGGCGGCCATCTCCATCGGCCGCTACGTGCGAGGATTGCCTCTGTTGCCCATCGGCAAACCTTTCTCTGATAGCATCGGCAGACTCGAAGAGATCGACGAGGACTTCTTTGCCGAGTTTCAGCGTCAGCCACGGGCCACGATGGCCACTCTGCCACCGCAGGAACGTGTCAAGAGTTTCGCCGAGGTGGAACTGGGCATTGACATGTCTCAGGCGATAGCCGAGTCAGCCCGTTGCCTATCCTGTGGCTGCGCCGCCGTAGACACATGCTCGCTGCGTCAATACAGTGAAGAGTACGGCGTGAACACGGACCGTTTCGAGGTCCAGTTCCGCCATCGGCGAGTCATGGATGAGCACCCGCTGCTCATCTACGACCCAAACAAATGCATCATCTGCTCTCGCTGCGTGCGTATCTGCCTGGAGCAGCAGGGGCTTGGCGCCCTTGGCCTGGTCGGCAGAGGGTTCGACACCGCGGTCCAGCCCGAGTTGGGCCGCCCGCTACTTGACACCGATTGCGACGCCTGTGGCCAGTGTGTGAATGCCTGCCCTACCGGTGCTCTCCAGGCAAAGCGCTTCCTCCCCAAACCTGGCCCATATAAGGTCCAGTGCACGGAAGTTGTCTGCGGTTTCTGCGGGGTCGGCTGTCGCTTACAGATAGAGACTACCGCCGGCCGATACATACGGGCCACGGCCATTCCCGGAGCTTATCACAACCGGGGCAACCTCTGTGTTGATGGCAGCTTCGGCTATCGTTACCTGGAGACCCTGCCCAGGCTGGCAGGGCCAAGCGTGCGGCGCGCAGGTTCTCTCGAGTGCTGCAGTTGGGACGATGCTTTGGCGGAGGCTTCTGCCGCTTTGGCAGCAGCGCGCGAGACGAATGGAATCGCCCTCCTGGTAAACGGTCCCCTCACCAATGAGGACGCTGCTGCTCTGGCACGGTTCGCTCACAGCGTCCTGCGCACTGAGCGCATTCTGGCGCTGGATGGGCCGGACCAGCCTGCCACCTTTGAACAGACTCTGCCCGCCGCACCCGGGTCAGTAAGGTTGGCCGACCTGGTGTCGGCCGACCTCATCTGGGTCATCGGCGATGATCCTTTCGAGTACGCGCCCGTGGCCGGCATCGAGGTTCTGAGAGCAGCCAGTAGTGGTGTCCCCACCACCGTCATTGCCGGGCGCGCCACGCGCCTCGACATTCAGGCTCGTCGAGTGCTGCGCGTCGCGGATCCGGAACTGCCGTTGCTGTTCACTGCCATGGCACAGCTTGCTTCCAGCAAAGATGAAGGCGTGCTAGAGGCGGCTGAGACGCTGCGACTGAAACCAGCGGTCTTGCTGGAGGCATTGCAGGCGTTGCTCAGGGCGCGCCACCCAGCCATCGTGTGCACTGACTCCATGCCTGCCGAGGCAGCAACCGCCCTCAGCGTCTTGCTGGACATGGCTAAAGCCAGGGACCGGGTGCTTGTGTTGCGCCGCGGTGGTAACGCGCTCGGGCGTTACCAGGCTGGCCTGCACCCGCCCTCTTACATGGGCGGCGACGCCATTCTCCACGATGTCAAAGAGGGCAGAGTGAGCGCAGCCCTTGTGGTCAACACCGATCCATATGGTGTCCGTTTGCAGCCAGGGGACATAGGAGCCGGCACAGCAGTTGTC
>DAOTVV010000086.1:0-4457 GCA_034436255.1 Anaerolineae bacterium | reverse complement strand
TCACGGCGAATTCACGCTGCACAGGAAAGTGAGAGTTGGTCGCCCTCTGTTTCGCTGTACTGGCGTTTGTGACTTTCGGCCTGGTGATGAAAGTGGCCGGCCAACGAGGCCAGCCGCCAACACCGGTTGCCGCTGTGAATTACATCTTCGCTGCGGTCATCTGCCTGGCAATCGCCCTGTGGAGCGATCGCTCTGGCTTCGCCAGCATGCCGCTCGTCTTGCTCGGCGTGGGCGCTGGCATTGGCTTCGTCGCTGGCTTCTACGTCAACTTCAGCGCCATAGACAAGGCCGGGCTGGCGGTGGCGCAGCCGGTTGCCGGGATCGCCAGTCTGGTGCCGGTGCTGGTCGGGGTTGCATTCTGGCACGAGTCGCCGTCCCTGGCTCAGAAGGGGGCAATGCTGCTTGCCTGTGCAGCGCTGGTGCTGCTGGGGTCTAGTGCAAACGGTGATAGTGCCAGGCACCAAAGAGGCCTTGCCAAGGCCTGGCCCATTTTGATCCTGCTCTTCCTGGTGCAGGGCCTGGCCATGACGACAACGAGGGCGCTGAAGCAGTTTGGGCTTGCCGAGCACCTCTGGGCCTACCAGGCGCTGTTGTTCGGTTCGGCCGCTCTTGGCGCCGGGTTGGTATGGGCTCGCACTCGCGATCCGTTGCGGCCATTAGGGCTTGGCCTCGGCCTTATCTTTGGCACGGCGAATATCGCCGGAACGGCACTGCTGCTTGTCGCACTGGCGACACTGTCGGGGGTGGTCGTGTACCCCATCAACAGCGTCGGCTCGATGGTGCTCGGGGCCGTCCTGGCAATGGTGATCTGGCATGAACGGCCCGGGCCCCGAGCGATTGCTGGCATACTCCTTGCCATCCCCGCAGTGCTGCTGCTCAGCCTGTGAGGGGAGACCCTCCATACCTCCGCTGCACGGTGGCACAGTTGCGGGAAGACGCGGCTGCGCGGAGGCACGGACAAGCTGTTGCCGTCCGCGCCAGACCCGGCCGGTGCGAGCAATGCCAGAGTTCAGCGCGAGGAAACTAGTCAACGATCTTGGTGATCGGCAACTCGAGGATATCCTCGGCTCCGAGGCGCTTCAGCTGCGGGATGAGACGGTTGATGGACGATTTCTCGACGACGGTCTCCACCGCATAGTAGCCTGTGCCGAAGAGCTTCGATACAGTTGGGGCCTTCATCGCTGGTAGCACGGCGATGACCGGCTCAAGGTCATTCTCGGCGACGTTGAGCTTAACGAGCACCCGGCCTCGTGCCGCCAGAGTCCCCGCGAGCAGAGTGCGAATGTCTTCGGCCTCGGCGCGCTTCTTGCTATCGGCATAGGCATCCCGATTCATGATCAGCCTGGTGCTGCTCGTGAGCACCGTGTCAATGATCTTCATGCCGTTCTGGCGCAGGGTTGAACCGGTTTCGGTTAGCTCGACAACAGCATCGGCGATGTCCGGCACCTTGGCCTCGGTGGCGCCATAGGAGAGGAAGATCTCGACGGGCAGGCCGAGCTTCTCGAAGTACCGGCGCGTGATATTGGGGTACTCGGTCGAGATGCGGCTGCCGGGCTTCAGCTCAGAGCCGGTCTTGGCTGGGCAGGTGGCAGCGGCAGCCAGGACAAGCCTCACTGGTCGGCTCATGTCCAGCAGTTCGACAACATCGCTATCGGTCTCAAGTATCCAATCGAGCCCGGTGACTCCAAGGTCGAAGAAACCCTTGGCAACGTACATGGGGATTTCTTGCGGACGCAGAATGCGCACTTCTCCGATGCGCGGGTCATCAATCGCGGCGCGATATTCGCGATCGCTGTCCCGCCGCACCGTAAGGTCGGCGTCCTGGAACAGAGTCATGATAGTTTGCTCAAGGCTACCCTTGGGCAGCACGATGCTTAACACGGTTCTTTCCTCCCGGATGAGCGGCCTACCTCACCCATTAATGCATGCTTGCACCGCCTTTGGCAAGAGCTACAATGCTTCCTAGCTGTTGGCAGATTGGAGAGCGCATGTCCGCTAGCCTGATACTCTGCGTTGACATTGGCAACAGTAATACAGTGTTTGGCGTCTTTCGTGATGGATACCTGGCTTCGCAGTGGCGGATTGCCACCAGCCCGACGAAGATGCCAGACGAATACGGCCTCATCCTGACGGGGCTGTTGGCGACGGAAGGCATCATGCCGAGCGCTGTCGGTGGGGTGGCGATCTGCTCAGTGGTGCCACCAGTCACCTCCTATTTCGTCAGCCTCTGCCAGCGCTATTTCAAGCAGGAGCCGCTTGTCGTCGGGCCCGAAGTGGAGACAGGCCTGAAGGTGCTCTATGACGACCCGCGGCAGGTCGGGGCCGACCGAATCGTCAACGCCGTGTCGGTGAAGGCTCGTTTCGGCGGGCCAGCCTGCGTCGTAGACTTCGGCACGGCGACGACATTCGATGCTCTGGACGCTGATGGCGCCTACCTTGGAGGGGCGATCTGCCCTGGCCTTCGCATCTCATCAGAAGCACTGTTCGCCCGAGCGGCCCGCCTCAGCAAGGTTGAGTTGAGGCGTCCACCGTCGGTGATCGGCCGCAACACGGAGAATAGCATCCAGTCCGGCATACTCTACGGGCATGTCGCGCTCACAGAGGGCCTGGTGCAGCGGTTCCGGCAGGAACTGGGTGAAGGTATGCACGTTATCGCGACCGGCGGGTTGGCCGATCTCGTGGCTGCGGAGACGAACATCTTCGATGTCGTGGACCAGGGGCTGACATTGGATGGCCTCTATCGCGTCTACCGGATGAACAATGGCTGATGATCGTATCTTGAAGCAGAAGAACGTCGTCCTCTGCGTCACCGGTGGCATCGCCGCATACAAAGCCATTGAGTTGGCGCGGCTGTTGCAGAAGGCAGGTGCGCTGGTTGATGTCGTGATGACCGAGGCAGCGACACGGTTCGTCGCGCCCCTCACTTTCCAGGCTCTGATGCATCGGCCAGTCATTCTAGACATGTTCGCACTGCTGCGAGACATGGAGATCGGGCACGTCGCCCTGGCCGACCGCGCCGATGCCATCGTCGTCGCCCCAGCGACAGCCAACACAATCGCGAAATTGGCACTGGGCCTTGCTGACAACATGGTGACGAGCACCGTCCTGGCCGCGGGCTGCCCTGTCATCGTGGCGCCGGCGATGGAAGAGAAGATGTGGCGAAATGAGGCCACCCAGGCGAATGTGTCGCGGCTTGAGGACCGGGGATTCCACATTGTCGCGCCAGATGAGGGCCCTTTGGCGTCTGGCAAGATCGGCGCTGGCAGGCTGGCTCCTGTGCAGCGAATCGCGGGTTGTGTCCGGTACGTCATGTCACGGTCCGGGCCTTTGACCGGCAAGAATATCTTGGTGACAGCGGGCGGGACGCGTGAGCCGATAGACCCGGTACGCTTCATAACCAATCGTTCCTCGGGCAAGATGGGCTATGCCGTCGCCCAGGCCGCTCTTGACGCCGGCGCTGAGGTCAACCTGGTCACGGCAGTGACAAACCTTGAGCCGCCCTATGGGGCGGAGACAACCCAGGTCACTACCGCCCTGGAGATGCGCGAAGCGGTCCTGAGCCTGCTGCCCCAGGCCGACGCTCTGGTGATGGCAGCAGCAGTGGCCGATTATCGCGTGGCGTCGCCGGCGGCCCAGAAGATGAAGAAGACGGGCAGCGAATGGGTGCTGACCCTGGTGCAGAACCCCGACATCGCTGCAGAGGTGGGCGCGAAACGTCCGCCACGCCTGCGAGCGTTCGTTGGCTTTGCAGCGGAAACCGAGGAGGTCATCGAGAACGCGCGCGTGAAGATGCGCACGAAGGGAATGGATCTCATCGTTGCCAATGACGTTTCCTCGCCCGATTCTGGCTTTGAGGTGGACAGTAACCGGGTGTCGTTTCTCGACCTTAATGGCGGAGTCGAGCACCTGCCGCTATTGCCCAAGAGCGAGGTGGCCGAGCGGCTGGTCGCCAGGATAGCCAAGCTGCTATGAGCATCTCTGTACTCAACCCTCAGGGGCAACTGAGCGATGTCTCTGGCATTCGTGTGGGTCACTGGACCGACCGCGAAAGCCTCACCGGCTGCAGTGTCATCCTCTGCGAGCAGCCCTTTGTCTGTTCCGTTGATGTGCGCGGAGGCGCTCCTGGCACGCGCGAGACGGACCTTCTGGTTCCTGGCCGGCTCGTGGAGCAGGTTGACGCCATTGTCTTGGCGGGCGGCAGTGCTTTCGGTCTGGCTGCGGCGGACGGGGTCATGCGTTGGCTGCATGAACGTGGGCGCGGCTACCCCACTGGCGTCGTGCCGGTGCCGATCGTTCCAGCAGCGATCATATTCGACCTTGGCTTGGGCCGGCCGGCATGGCCGGACGCCGCGGCCGGCTACGCTGCGGCCGCTGCCGCAGCGAGGGAGTTCGAAACCGGGTGCGTCGGCGCGGGAACCGGTGCGAGCGTGGGAAAGTTCCTTGGCCCACTGCAGGCC
>DAOTVV010000085.1:0-8625 GCA_034436255.1 Anaerolineae bacterium | reverse complement strand
TTCAGTATCCTCGAACGGATCGTTGGCTGTGTAACATATGCAGCGCCATTTCGATGAGCTTGCACAAACTGCCTTTCAGTATCCTCGAACGGATCGTTGGCTGTGTAACACGCTCCCAGCCTCCCGCCCCTCCCTGTGTGTTTTGCCTCGCGAGCGCCTTCACCGGCCTTTCCGGTAATTCTAGCGCGCCTTCGCCCGCCTCTCAAGCCCTGCCTCTGGCCCAGCCCCCTTTCCCAGCCGCAAACCCCTCTTGCCCTGAAAATGGCACCCCTTTTGCGCCGGCTGCATGCCCATATCTAGTATGCGAACCGACGTCAGGGGCTACCCCTAGCAAGACCTACCGCAAGCTCAGACCACCAGCGCCCCTGCCCGGCGAGGTTTGCGCCCCAGCGGCGCTGGAGGCCTTCTACAGCGCGCGGCCAACCGCCGCATCAGAAGATGTCGTTACAGAAACGGCGAAACTCACAAAGGGCACACCGCCCGGCCACACCACAGCCTGGCGGTACACTCTCCCCACGGACAACGGCGTGCATCTCAGCCACCACCCGCCGCACCTTCTCCTTCACACTTCGATCCAACCGCACTGCGATGGCGCGGCGGAGTGGCACGAGGAAGAAGTACCCTTCCTTAGCCACAACGCCCTCCTGCTCCTCCAGGAGCAGCGCATAGGCAGCTAACTGCAAGCGGTATTGCGGCCCAGGCTGCTGGCGCGTCGCCTTATACTCCACAGGGTAGCAGGTGTGTTCTCCCTCTCTTACCACGTCTATCACCATGTCCAGCCGCCCGCGCAGGCGCAACCCGTCGCTCTGCACCCGCACATCGAAGCGCTTGCTCGCCCAGGGCTCGAGTTCCTTCAGACCATAAATCGCCAGGCCGCGGTGCTGCTCCCGCTCCTTCTCTTCCAGGTGCTGCTCCTCCCCCTCCTCCATCTTGTAGGTGACCGGGCGCACCTTGGGCAGGCAATAGGCATAATAAAGAACACGCTGACAGTAGCTATACTGGCGCAGGTCAGATACATGCAGGTAGAAAGGCTCGGGCAGAAGCGGGTCAGGCAGGTCGAGCCCTTCCACCTGCGCGTTAGGGAAGAACGATCCGCTCATTCCAGTCCTTCTCGCAAATGCTGAACAGTTGCACGTTCGCATCCTTGCGCTTGCCAATGCGCCGCTTCAGCTTCAGCGCCAACTCCTCGATATTGGAGCGCGCCAGGCTGCCCACGAAGGCGCTGTACTGAATGCGGTCAAGGCCATAGTCCATGCAGATGTCGGCCACCTTCGCCCTCACTTTGTCCTCACTGATGTCATATACGACGAGACAGCGCATACCAACTCCCTATCCAGTGCCCGCCGCTTTGCCAGCAGCCCGGGCCGCATCCCGCTGACCCTGAAGGTCCAGCACTTCTGCGACCGCGAAGCGCCGCGGCACCGAGCCGTTCACCGGCCGCAAGCGCAAGTGCGCCGGGAAGTAGCCGCAGCGCCCATGCAACTCGGCCAGAAGCGCCACAGCGACATAGTTGAGCGAGGGCGGGTTGACCAGGAGTGGCAGCGTCTGCCACTCCTGCGCCGAAAGCCCGCAAGCATCAGCCAGGGCCACGACCTGCGGCCCCAACGGCTCAGTCAGGTCCACACTGCAGGGGATTTCAACCAGCCGCGCCACCGGTTGCCCCAGCAGCACCTCCAGTTCCCCAAGTTGGTCGCCAGTCAAAGGATGGGCAAAGTTGAGGAGAATCATCCCTGCTTGCCCATCCAGGTGCGGACGGCCTCGCGGAACTCTTGCCGGCTGGGCTCCAACAGGTGACCGCGCTGATCCAGCTTCAGCTGGATGACGCGGATTCTGTGTTGCTCCGCCAGGTCCCTCAAGTCAGGCCCAAGCGGCCGGTCAATGATCAGGAACCTGCGCGTGTATGTGCCCAGGTAGCGCTGTTCCGTCGCCGTGCTCAGCTGGTCAATGCCCTTCTTGTGGTAGGCCTCAGTGCCGCTCTTCAGTTCAGCCACACCCACCTGGTTGCCCTTGCGCAACACCAGGTCAAGCTCCAGCGCCTCGCCATATCGCACGTTGGCGATAACCTCGTCCAGGTAGCTCCAACCCCTCAACTCCCTGGCCACAAGGTCCTCGAACCACTTGCCAGCCTGCTCCTCGTCCCGCGCACCGGGTTTCGCGCCAGTGTCGTACTTGCCCAAATGAGCGCGCAGATAGTCGTCCACAGTGATCAGGCTGGCTGCCTCTTCCGGTCTGCCGATCGGCTCGCCATCAGAGTTATACCGGTAAATCAAGCTCCGGCCGCCTTCGCTCCTCACGTATATCCAGGGCCGCTCAAGCCTCTGGGCGAGGCTATAGGCAGCCAAAGCCATCAGCTTTGTACCGCCGGTCAGGTTGAACACCACCTGGTCAGCCCAACCCAGCTTCTGCAAGCGGTCGCTAATGCACTCCTGCACTGCCACCAAGTCGTATGGATCTTTCACCAGCAGTCTCTCGACGCGCCGCCCCAGCAACCCGACAAGGCGATCGCCAACCGTTTTGGTGCGCTCGCTCTCGACGAGAAGAACACTAGCCGGGTCTACGTGTCGCACCCCCAGCAGGTTCGGGATGGGCTGCTCTCCCGTCAGGAGGACCATCGCCGCCTCTGTCATATGCCACCTCTCACACAAAGTAACCGTAGCCAGCGCTCGTCTTGCCGCCGGCGCCGAGACGCATCAGCCCCTGCCGCAACCAATCGGCGGCGAGCCGCAGCCGACGCCCGCCCTCATCCTCTACGACGTCGCGCCAGCCCACAGCGAAGGTGAATTCGTTGTCCTTATCCACGGTGAGAAAGCGGATTGGCCGCGGACTCTGGCTATCGTCCGGGAATGCATCCCCCTGGTAGTACCCAGGGTAGTGAGGATTCATGACGTCGAGAGCCAGCGTCGGCGGCTTCGTGGGCAGGCCATCCAGGAATATGGCGCCTCCGGCCATTGCCGTCGTGCCGAAAATGGCCCGCCAATCGTGGGCGAGGGGCGGGACGGGCTGTGGCAGACCCGCCTTCGCCCAGGCCTTCGCCAACTCGCCCTCATCCATCAGGGCTTTCTCCAGCTTCGCCAGTTTCCCGAGCCGCTGACTCTGCGCTTCCCCGGCGCCCTCCAGGTTGAGCCGGCTGAGCTTGAGTTGCTGGGCCAACTGGCGCAAACCGTAGGCGCGCGCCAGCCCCTTGAGGCTACTTGCCGGCAAGAAAGGGAAACCATGCCGGCCGAAAGTGAAGCCGGCTTCCAGTGGCCCGCCTCGGCCAAGGCCGGCAACCAGGCGCCAGTCCGTCCTCAGAGTGAATGGCGTCGCGCCCGCCGCCTGAGCGATGGCCCGCCACCTGGCCAGAAGTGCCTGCAGCAAGTTGCCATCAGCGCGGCTGCTGACAGCTACGAGTTCGCCCCAGGCCTGGCCCTTGGCGTCCTGGCCGCGGGCGCGCCCGCCAGCCCTCGCGAGCGGGTCACCGGTATTAGCGACAAAGCGGTCGAAAATGAGCCCGGCGTTAAGCGGTCGGTTGCTTTGGAGCATCTGCCGCCAGGCGGCCAGCGCCTCCTTCTGTAGCGGATACTCCAGGGTAACCCCGCCAGCCTCGGCGTTGGCCGGCCCTTGCCGACGCGGCTGTCCGCGGTCAGCGTTCATGGTCAGCCCCCGTGGGCAACTCTGCCTCGGCGAAACGCTTAAGCCAGGACGAGAAAGCGATGGCCTCGGTCGTCGCCCGCCGATAGTCCTGGCTGCTGGCCGTGTTCGTCACCCAGAGCAGCAGGTCTGGCCCCTCTGCCCCTAACTGCGCCATCACCCAGGATGATATATGTCCGAACAGGAGGCTGTAGCCGTTGTCCTTCTTCTTCCCGTTCTCGAAGCCCTTGGCTCGGAGAAAAGCCAGGGTCTGGCCAAGCCCATTGGCCTGCAGGTCGGCCGGGGCGCTGCGCGCCAGGCTGCCGTACTCTTTGGCCGCTTTGTCGCCCCGCTCTTTTGCCTCATTGACGTCTGCCCAGGCCCGCTCGGCGCGCCTTTGCTCAAGGGTTCGTTGCCTGGTCATGCCGCACCTCCTTCACTCAGCCGTAGGGCCACCCAGCCCTGGCCGGTCGTCTCATCTCCGCCAAGCTGGGTGCGGCTTAATTGGCAATTGGCCAGCGCCGCGAGCACTTGCTCCCCCGAAAGGTCCTTGCCTTGTTGGCGCGATCTCGTCGCCAGTAAAGGCGCATAGAGAAGGCTATCTGCCGGCAGGTTCTCCACGGTGAAAAGGGCGCCACTCTGAACCGTCTTCGTATCGGGGTTCAGCTTGATGTGCGTCTGCACTTCAGTAGCGTAGAGAGCGAAGTCCCGGAAGGCGTCCTGAGGCAAAACACACAGCCTGGCAGGCAGTTGTTGCCGCCAGTAGTCGTAGCCCTCCTTGGGCAAGGCGTTCTCGGCCAACCAGGCGCCGATCTCGTGCAAGAGCGCTGCCTGGCTGCTATCAGCGGCAAAAGCATAATCCTCCAGCACAACGTTCTTACCGGCAACCAGGGTACCGCCGCTCACCAGGGCACAGTCGCCTGCCAGTTCGCCAGAGGGCAATGACCAGGGGATCCGCAGGCCAGCCAGTTCCGCGTCCCGCCGGAAGCGGGCGAGCACATCCAGGCTGGTCGTCCAGGCGAAAACGCCGGCAAGAGAGCGCACCGGCAGGAGCAGTAAGCGCGCGTCGCAAGGCGAAAGGGCGCCAGCGTAGTTCTCGCCCTCGCCACCGGCCTTGCCGAAAATGGCCGCCAATTCCTGGCTGTCGTCGCCCCAGCCATTGTGCTGCCGGACGATGGCGCGCAGCCGCCCCTTGAGGCTGCTGGCCTGGATTGTAGGGTAGCCCGTTATGCGCTCGCGTTGGATAGGCAAGTCCACAGGCCCCAGGCCACGGCCGCTACCGGCATGAAGCGGCGTCTCAACATAGATGAAAAGCATGCGTTTGGCCTCGTACATAACCCTAACCCCTCCATTCGGCAGCGATGACCCGGCCGAAGCCGATCTCGCCGCCCCATTGTGTGACGGCCTGGTTCACCAGGCTGGGCTGCAGCCGCACTGCGCTGTCGGACCTGAAATAGTACACACTTCCGGCGGGCACGAAGCGGCGGCTGGCCTTCTGCCTGCCGGCAGCCCAGTCGAAACCGCCGATGGTTTCATAGCCACTCAGGGCCACCGCTTCCAGAGTCACCGAGCCAGCGAAAGCGAAGGCCCACGATTCCGGCTGCCAGCCTTCACTGAAATACGCTGGTGCTGCGAAGTACAGCTTGAAACGCGGCGGCAGCGGCCCGGAAAGGTCCAGCCCCGGCCATGGCCGTGGCGCCACAGTTCGGAAAAAGGCGCCGTGTCCCTCAGCGCCAATGCGCATTATGCCCTCACGCGGCCACTTGCTGTAGCCCTGCATCTCCAGCCAGAGGCCCACATCTCTGGCCGGCCGCACATACTGCGCCTCATAGAGCAACTCGCTCTTGCTCGAGCGTATGCTGTCCTCGCGGCCGATGCCGAGGCGCTCCTCGTACTCAAAAAGGCACCTGTCAGGCAGGGCGCGCACCGTGTTGCCAGCAAGCAGGGCGAGCAAGTCATTCTCCGCTACCCACCTGCCGCGGCCCGGCTTGCCTGCCTCACCCGGGTTGAAAAACAGGCGCGGCAAACGCTCGCCGATGCTGCTCACGACCCCTTCTTGCCCCTGCCGCAGGCTCAGCATCTCCGCTCTGCCGTCTTGACCCACAACAGCGTCGGCAGGCACAGGGAAGTAGCGGGTCAGCACGCCAGCATCCGACCGCGCCAGAAATGGGCCGCACAGACGCAGGCACCCGTACTCCTCGGCCGTCCCAACCGCGGCTGCGACGGCCGCCGGGTCGCGCAGGTTCACTCCCCTGAGCACCAACTCGTGAGAACGGATGGCGCCCTGGATGACGCTGGGGTAGGGCGGGAAAAGGCAGCGAGCGTGGTGATCACTGCCGGCGTCGAAGGGGCGCCCATCGCGGAACAGCCACACATCCACCGGCTCGAGCACTAGTTGCATCCTCGTCTGCGCACTGGCCTGGCTCGCTCCCGCCAGGCGCGCGTCCATCGTTTCAAGCCTAAGTTGCATCTTCGCCTCCTTGACTGGCGAGGAAGCGGGCCAGCACCAACCATTGGCCCAGTTCCTCAACCCGGCTGCCGAATAGGCCGGGTTCCGGCTCAGGCAGGCTCTCAGCCCAGGCGTTGAGTTGCAACGCCAGATCTTCGCCAACCTTCCCCTGGCTATGTCGCAAGAGCAGGCGCTTGAGTTCGGCCGTGAGTTCGGGGCCTGGCTCGGGCAAGGCATAAGCGGCCTGACAGACCTCATAGGCAAGGCGCCCAGAGAGGACGTCACTGGAGAATAGCTGCAGCACCCGCGCTAGCGGCTCGGCCAGGGCCCGCTGGCTGCTGCGAACGAAAACGTGCTCACCGGACCGGCGTAGCAGGCCGACGCAGATGGCGGCCTTGCCCGGTACGCCTTTAGCGAGCCTTTCTGCCTCGTTGGCGGCCTCCAGCGCGGCATCCAGTGGCGAGAGGTGGTGGGCCAGGGCGACGCCGGCCGAGGCCGTCGCCCCTACATGGCTGCGGAACTCTTCTGCCAGAGCACAAACGAACGGTATTGCTGCCGTAGCTGGGGTGAGGGCGAGCACGTCGTCACCACCGTTGTACACCCGGCAGGCACGGTGGCCCTTGGTGACCTGGGCAACCCGGCTCGAGAACGCAGCCAGGGACTGGCTGAAGCGGCGGTGGGCTGCTTCAGCCTCCTTCTCGCGCAGGCAGGCACTGATCCTCTCCCCCATGTCGTCCCCGTCTAGCTTGATGACCGCATAGTACGGGCACGGTGGGGCTACTTTCTTGGAGTGCATGGCCTCATACAGGTTGTTGAGGACCGCCCGGGCCGCCCTTAGCTCGTCCGGGTCCACGATCGCACCGTAGCTGGCGAACAGGCGCTGCCGGGTTAGCGTATCTTCGAACAACAGGTCGCCGTCGTAGGGCCAGATGGCGTCGTCGCTCACGCGATAGAGCGTTTCGCCGAGCAGGCGTTCTACGGCATCGCGATATGGGCTCAGGCGCGGCCTGGCGGCAGCGAGGAAGGGGGCGGCGGCAATACTGCTGACCGAGAGGAACTTCCGGTCACTGTACAGGTTGCCGAAGCGCTTCACCACGCCGATCGCATCGAGCCGCTCGCGCCCGTCCTTGCGCAGCAGCGCCCCAGTGACGGTTGGCAGGCCGGCTACCTCGCGCCAGTAGCGACGGCCGCTCTGGTTCTCAAGATGCAGAGCCTCGCGCTTGCCGCTCAGGCTGTCCTTCTCTCCCTGTTCCACTGCTTGCGGGAACAGGCGGCTGTGCTTGACGGCATCCACAGTCGCTGAGGCGCGGCGGTATGCCTCGGCATAGCCGCCGTCGCCGAGTTCGGCGGCAGCCCAGAAGCACTGCCAGAGGTAACCAGGGGCTGTCTGCCGCTCCCAGATGGCCTGCCAGGTGCCGTCCGGCCGGGTGGCGCCCAGGTGAATGAGACCATCCAGCCCCTCAGCGGCAAGGCCTCGCCAGCGGTCATGCACAGCCGCCTCAGCCTGCCGACCGATGCTGGCAGCGCTGGCCTGCGGGACGAGGGCGACTAGTTTGTTCGGCATATCGCCGCCAGCAGCGGATTGGGGATAGACGACCTTGCCACCCTGATCCCCGATGCTGCACGCCGCGGCAGCGGCAAGTTCGGCCAGGATGCGGCTGCCAGCGTAGAGGTCGCCCGTCCTCCTCGCCTCAGCTATGAAACTTTGCACCGGGCTAAAGGTGAAGATAAGCAGCGCTTCACTCATAGTGCACCTCCACCGCGCCGGGCCACTCCTCCGAGAGGAACCTTTCGACGAGGTCCGGGCTTCGCGGTAGGGACCCGGACGGGCGCGCCTCGGCAGGCAAGAGGCGCGAACGGAAAAGGGTGGCCACGCAGGCGTAACCACCGCCGGCGCGGGCAAGCTTCAACCAAAGTGGGGAGGCACGCCGCCTCACGTCCTCGTCCAGCCGCAGATTCTGGATGGGCAGGCCAAAGGCGGCGCGAGCGGGGAGCGGCTGCCCTGCACGGAACCGGCGTAGCGTGCTGCCCACCTTGTCAAGCGCAGCCTTGGCGTCCGGCCAGACCCCGAGCACGCGAATGCTGCAGGTAGCCGGCGAGAGCACGTCATAGTCTGTGGGCAGGCTCGGCGCCGGGCCGGCCACCGTGCCGATGCTCCGGCGCACAGCAGTCAGGGCGGCACCGAGCTCCGCAGCGACGCTCTTCGCCTCCTTTCCGCGCAGCATCCAGGATGGTCCTTTCAGTTCTGGCGGTTCGACAACAGCCAGGCTACCGCCGCAGCGCCGCGAACGGGAACCGACGCCGCCTAGCTGCAGCAGAAGCCAAAGGGAGGCAACGGCCGGAAGGAACGCCTCCTTCTCCTCGCCAAGAGAGCGATCCTCCAGCGTCAGCCGAAAACGCTGGCCAGGCCGGATGTAGCGACGTTCCGGAAGGTCCCTGGTCCTGGCGGCCGTCCAGTACAGATAGTCCCTACCGCTGATGTCATCTCGGCCGCGCGAATCGCGCTGGAACGGCTCGGCGAGGACGTCGCCCAGAGGGTAGAGCCGGACGGCGATAGTGGAGGCGCG
>DAOTVV010000084.1:0-14736 GCA_034436255.1 Anaerolineae bacterium | reverse complement strand
CCGTCTGCCAGGCTCTTTGTTTTCCCCTCACTATCAGCAAGTGGCAGGGACGCTTCCCTGCCCGGTCTCCTCGGAAGCGAAATGAGGCCCGGCACATATATGCGTCGAGCCCCATTTGGCGCGTTCGCTTAGCGGCCCCTTGGCTTCCGCCGCGACTGAATACAGATCAGGGGGCCGTCACCAGCGCGAACGTGGGCTCAACATGGTCATGGGGCGTACCACCGAGCATCCCAAGGCCGAAAAGTGCGTCCGATGGCACTCCAGCCCTCACCCATACGCCGTGCGGTCCTCCAGCACTCAGGTCCCGGATGTACGACCCGTGCCCCATGCCGAAGCCCGTCTCACCGGCCGCGTTGGTCGTCCCCACCTCAAACCTATCCGTCCAATCGAACTGCGTCGTCGTCTGCTGAGGGGCGCCTGCCCAACTGAAGGCAATCTGCAATCCTGGATCCGCCTTGACAGTTATAGAAGCGGGGCCGCTAACCTCGCGAATGGCCACGAGACGATACACCTGGCCACCCGATGGCACGTCTGCGCGACGAATCTGGAAGCCATACTTAGCCTGTAGCGCCTCGACCGCAATGGGCTGACCGTGCACGTCATATGCGGCCAGTGCCGGCGCGGGCGCTGGAGGAGGGGGAGCCGGCGTGTCAGTCGGCACAGGAGCCGGCTGGCTCGCAGGCGCCGCCTCAGCGGGCACAGCGGTAGCCGTCGGAGGCAGAGGCGTTTCGGTCGGAATTACAGGTGTCTCAGTGGGAAGAGGTGTAGCCGTAGGTGGAACGCTCGTCGCTGTCGGCGTCGCCGTAGGCAGAGGCGTGCTGGTCGGCATGGGGGTATTCGTCGGTGGCTGGGTGGGCGTCGGCACGAAAGGCGGCGTCGCCTCGAAGTCGAGCGCCAGTGCCTGTGGCGTCAGCGCCGCTGCCGCCTGGCGAAAGCGACTCAGATCGCGCACCGGCGCAGAGGCGCCGGCAACCGCCACGTGCCACAACGCTCCAATTGCCGCCGCGAGCACCCACAGTACGAGCACTCCGGCAAGAACCAGCCGCACCTTGGCTCCGGTGGAAAGGCTGGCGAACCACCCCTTGCTCGCCCCGACTTTGGACGCACGCCCCAACGGCGCGGCCGGCTCCAGCGCCGCCACTTCGCCAGTGTCAACGGAAGCCATTTCGGGTTCGGCAGGCTCGCTGAAGCGCACCGTCGGCTCTTCCTCAGCAGTTGGCGACCCTGCCGCTTTCTCTTCGGCCTCCAGTTCGGCATACTCGGATGTCTCGCCTGCGCTAGCAACCTCCTCCGCCTGGGCGGGCGTCGCGGGTGCCAGCAGCCGCTCCAGCAGTGCGAACCCCTCGCGCTTCAGGGAAGTGTAGCGCTCCCGGGGCAGGTACCAGGCAGAGGTAGCAGTAGTAGCTCGGACCTGGACCGACGGCTCGCTGTCTTCGAGGGCATCTACATCAAGCAGAAGCGACGGCCCGTTGCGATAGGAGACAGCGCCAGAGGCCTCTGAGACTCTTACCTCGCCGTCCTCGATCACCAGGAAGCCGAACTCGGGACGGCGGCTCAGATCCTGCCGTGGCTCGAAATCCACAGCCTCAAGCTGGCCAGCGAGCCTTAGCAGTTCGTCATCGGAGGCACCCTCGAGGCCGTCCACCTTTGCTAGCCACTGGGCGAAGCCACTCACCGCAACAGACGGCCGAAAGCCGAGGGCCGACTCCAGCGCCGGTAGGGCATTTGGCGTGCTGCGTATGAGATCGCCGATCGCCGCGGCCGGGAGGGCAAGCGCCTCGACATGGGTAACGGCGACGACACCCATCGAATATGCGCCCGACACGAGCGCGTCGGCCTCGCCAACACTGCTACCCGGCCCGAGGCGCGCCAACTCGTGGCCGGCGGCATCGGTCAGCCGGACCCATCCGCGCGACAGGACGAACAGGTAGCCAGCCGGATCTCCTACGACGGCGATAGCCTCGCCCGGTTCCGCTACCCTGGTTTCAAGCCATGCCTCCAGACGACCCAAAGCCTCACGGCTGAGGCCGCTGAACAGAGGCACGCTGCTCAGGTCAGGCTTGTCCACTTGGCAACCTCCTTGCGAGTTCGACCGGGTCCATTCGGGCGTGGTTCCATGCGCACCCATCTCGGGTCAGCAACCCGGTCACGGCGGCCCCAGCCGCCGACTGACCGCCACGGCGCCCACCGCGCCGGCGCTGCCGTCCACCTTGCCTTGCAGCCGGCTCCCAGGACACCGCGACTGGCGCATGACGCCCAGGGGAACAGCTACAAGCGATCCACTGCCGGCCATACACCGTTGGCGTTACATTGCCGCTGCCTAGCGGGACGCCAGCAACTTCTGGCAACCGATTGCTAGCGACAATCGCCGCTCTGCCTCGGCAACGCTGCCTTCCGGCCTCCACCTTCCCAATAGGCACTCGCTGTCCAGCGCCTTGCCCTGCTAACTGGCGCATAAGCTATCGCAGGTAGGGAGCAAAGTCAAGAGCCCGCTTGCACGAACGAGCCTTGGCATCAACAATTGCTACTGAGATGGCCGGGCGACAAGGCCCAGGCGAGACATGAAGATAAGGGGCGCGGAGCACCCGGGCGCCAGCCGCTACGCCCGGGCATCAGGTAGGAGAGTGCCGAAGGTGGGACTCGAACCCACGTGGGGGGTGAACCCCAACGGTTTTTGAGACCGTCGCGTCTGCCAATTCCGCCACTTCGGCCTAGGCTCAGGGCAAGTATAGTGACCGCGATTTTCGCAGGCAAATCGAATCCGCCTGACCAGGAACTGGTGCGCCAGGCGCTCAGTGGGAGCCTGGCCGCCTTCAACGCTCTGGTCGAACGCTACCAGGGCCTCGTCTTCAACATATGCTATCGCCTGACCGCCAACCAGGACCTGGCTGCCGATGCTACGCAGGAGGCGTTCCTCTCGGCCTACCGTCACCTCCGGCAATTGCGCGATGGCTCCTTCCGTGCCTGGCTGGCACGCATCGCGACCAATTGCGCCTACGACTGCCTGCGAGCCAAGCGCCGGCGGCAAACCCAGTCCCTCGAGGAGCTTGTGGACGAGCAGGACCGTGTCCCAGCCCTTGTTGATGACTCGCCCTCTCCTGAGCAGGCAGCGTTGGCAGCGGAACTCTCACGCGTCGTGGAAGCGGCTATCCAGGAATTGCCCTATGACCAGCGCGCCGTGCTTGTGCTGGTGGACCTGAACGGCTTCGATTACACGGAGGTTGCCACGGCCTTGCAGATTTCGCTGGGCACCGTCAAGTCGCGCCTGAGCCGGGCTCGGGCCAAACTGCGCGACAAGCTTATGGCGGACCGGGAACTGCTGCCCCCCGGCTTGCGTCTGTAGATTATGGATATGTGCGTGAAAGCCTGATGGCCACGTCACGAATGGCTAGAGATGACCACGAAATGTGAACATGTCCGAGATGACCTTTCAGCATATCTGGACGGTCAGATAAGCCCTGAAGAGCGTGAGCGCATCGAGAAGCACCTTGCCACTTGCCCCTCGTGCCGTGAGGAACTCGAGCAGATGCGCCGGCTCGTCCTGCTTCTGCGCTCCACGCCACAGGTCGCGCCGCCGCGTTCATTCACGCTCACGCCTGAGAGGGCACAGCCTCGCGGCCTGCTGCAAATGCTGACTCGTATGGCGCCGTTCGTCAGCGCTGCTAGCGCCGCCGCTCTGGTGCTTCTACTTACGCTTGACCTCTTCGCCGCCCGCCCTGCAAGGCAGCAGCCAGCACTCTCACTTCCGCCTGCGCAAGCCTTCACCGTGACCACGGCACCGATCACGGGTGCGGCTTCGCAACTGGCTGCGGTGGCTACCGAAGCTCCTGGACCCAGCGCTGAAATCGTACTCCAGGCGGCAAAGCAAGCGACGGCCCCTGCTGCCGTCGAGGCTACAAACACGCCGGCGGCGCCCCTGACGCGGAGCGCTCCTCCTGAGACGCCGCCTCAACCGGCGCCTTTGGCTGCGGACGGGCAAGCAGCCGCGCCTGCTGAGGCCGCCAGCCCTGAAAGCGCACCGGCGGCCCGCTCCCAGGCGGCAAGCGCTTGCGCCGGCCCGCCGGTCGTGGCATCGCCTTCGGAGGCTCCAGGTGTGAGGGGCCTACGCGAGGTTTCCACCCCGACCGAACCGACTAAGGTTGCGCCAACCCGTCTTGAGGCACCTGGTGCGCTCGGCAGCCCCACAGCGCTCGCAACGGCCTCACTCCAGGCGAGCCCTGCGTCTGCTTCAAGCCATCGGCAGGCACTTGCTCCTGGGAGAAACGCGGCCTTTCGCCTTGGTGAACTCGGGGCGGCTGCTCTTCTAGCGGTCAGCCTGGGGCTGTGGCGAATTGGCGCCCAGCGAAACCTGTGACCGCAGCAATCCCGGGCACAAGAAATGCCCGCCTCACTGGCGGGCACCCTGGCCGAAACGATGGTCGGGGCGAGAGGACTTGAACCTCCGACCTTGCGGTCCCGAACCGCACGCGCTACCGACTGCGCTACGCCCCGAGCACACCGAGTATACGCTGCCAAGCCCACTCTGACAAACCGGCCGGTGGCCAACGGCAGCCACGCACTGCTATACTCAACCGCATCGTCCGGGCGTCCCACTGGGGCTGGCCTCAGCAGCTACCATCGGAGTGATATCACCCATGATCATTGATCAGGATCAGCGGCAGGGAATCGAACTCCCAGAAGACAGGCATTGGTGGTTTCTCTCTCGTACGCTCGCCATCAATGCCTGCCTCGACCCTTTGAAGCCCGCCGCCCCGAGAGTGCTTGATATCGGCAGCGGTGCCGGTAACATGGCTCATCACCTCTCGCGGTATGGCGCCGTCATCGGAGTAGATAACAACCTGAAGCCGCTTCAGGTTGCCTGGGAGCGCGGCCTCTGCTCGCTGCCGGCAAGCGCCGCCAACCTGCCCTTCGCTACCGGGACTTTCGGACTGGTCGCACTCTTGGATGTTCTGGAGCATTGCCCCGATGATGACGCTGTGATTGCTGAGGCCTATCGCGTCCTGCAACCTGGCGGGCTGGTGGTCGTGACGAGCCCGGCTTTCCCATGGCTGTGGAGCTACAACGATACGGCGAACCAGCACTTGCGCCGCTACACCAAAGCCGGGTTGCGCCAGAAGCTGCAGTTTCGTGGGTTCCAGGTTGTCCGGCTCACCTACACCTATTTCCTGGTCTTCCCCGCTGCCGCCGGGCTGATCTTCGTACGTCGCCTTCTTGGCGCCCGGCCTTCGATCGCCACGCCAGCGGAAGATGATGCCTACCAGGTCGAGATGGAGCCCGTTCCGAGTGCCCTCAACACCATCCTGTCGCTGGCTGGCCGGGCCGAGGCCGCACTGTTGCGCCGCTTCTCCTTGCCGGTGGGCACAGCGGTGCTGGCAGTGGCGCGCAAACCCTGCTAGAATTAGGTATGGTGTGGAGGTCCGTATGAGCGAGAAGGAACGCAAGGAGTTCGATTTCGGCGAATGGCTTGCCGAGGGCGTGGACGGAATGCTGGGCAGCGTGCCCAAAGTCACCCCCGCGCTGCCGCCCGAGTTCAAGGAGCACACCAAGACCGCTTTCCGAGAGATGCTCCTCGCCTACCGCAGCCTGGTTGATGCGGTAATATCCAAGACCGAACGTCAGCCCGAGGACGAGGGCGTCAAGATCAAGGTAGAGTAGCCGTTCACTCCGCGCCCGACACTAAGGGCCTGGTAGGCCGCATCGCCATTCTAGGGGCAGGCTGACAGCTTGCCCGCTAGGGTCTGGACGGTATCCCACGGCGTGACTCTGACCCGGCGCAGGGTCCATAGCTGGTCTGACCTTTGTGTGCAACCGGGCAAGGTTGTGACTGCTCCCCAGAAGCCGGCCTCTTTCAGCACCGCGATCACATTGTCGTCATATTCGCCTGATGGATAGGCGAAGAAGCGCACCGGTTCGCCGGTGCGTTGTTCTATCGCCTGTTTGTTTCCGAGTATCTGCCAGATGAGATAGTCTCGGGACTTGTTCCTCAGGTCTGGATGGGTGTACGAATGCCCGCCGATCTCCATTCCGGCGGCGTGCATTTCCGTGACCTGGGCCCAAGTCAGGAAATCGGGCGAATCCTGGTCAATAGGCTGAGTCACAAGGAAGAATGTAGCCCTGAAACCAAACGCCTTCAACAATGGGAAGGCCGTAGTGTAGTTGTCCCGGTAGCCATCGTCGAAGGTTATCACCAGCGGCCGAGGCGGCAGTGGCCCGCCGTGCTGAAGAGCCGCCACCAGTTCCGTTAGGCTCACAGTCTGGTACCCCGCAGCCTTCAAGTAGGCAAGCTGCTCTCGCAGCGCTGCTGGCGAAACCGTCAGCCCTTGGCGAATCCTGTCCCATCCGGGCTGGGGTTCAGCCACATGGTGGTACATCAGTATCGGCACCACCAGGGTTCGTGAAACCCCGTCCGGCGTGACCGTGAGGGCAAGGCTCGCCGTCCCACTGGCTGGTATTGCTGTGACCGTCGGGGCAGGCGCAGCTGTGACCGATGTGCCGGCGACAGCGGGTGGGCTCACGGCGACCGGGCTGGCTTCAGAGGTGGCGCCACCTGTCTTCTCAGGCGCCGGGCTGCCAGACACAACGGTAGGCGAAGAAGGGGTCGGCGTTACGCGGCTCACCTCCATGATCGGCAGCATTGCCAGCCAGACGGTCGTCACGGCTGTCACCGGCCGCGGAGACGACACACTGGCTGGCGTAGGGTCCACGATCACGGGCGCTATCGCCGTCGTCACCAGCGCCTGACGCGTCGGCGACGACGGAGGCAGAGGGGTCTCAGCCTCGGTGGACGGCGTGCGGGTGACAGCGGCTGCGTCTGCCCATCTGCTGTCCTCGCGCTGCAGAGAAGCAGCAGCAATCAGCAGAACCAGGCTGGCTAAAAGGTAGGCCGTACTGAACTTCCTGCGGTGCCCTTCCCTGGCCATGCCTCAGGCTAGCCCCTGGGGACTGAGTTGGCAAGCCCATCCTGCTGGTGCCTGGCCCGAGGGCTGATGCAATGGTATGATTCCTGCATAAGCACAACGCCAGCCCGCTCCGTAATGGTTGTCCACGCCTATGCGTCACGACTGGAGCACATCCGCCAAGATATCGCGCGATCTGCGCCAAAGGCTCGACAGTCCGAGCGTTCCCGCCGGCCTGCCGGTTATTGTGCGATACCGTCCCGAGGCACGGCCGAAGTCAGCCAAGGCGTTGGGCCTGGAGATCTCACACGCCTACCAGGTCTTGCCAGCAGTTGCTGCCCGCCTTTCGCTGGAGCAACTCGGCAGTCTGGTGGACGATGATGACGTCGAGCGGATCTGGCTCGACTTCCGGGTGCACGTGGTGCTTGACAAGGCAGCGCCAGCCATCGGCGCCCATCGCGCCTGGGAATCGGGCATCACCGGTAGAAGCGTGACCGTGGCTGTGCTCGATACCGGAATAGACAGCGAGCATCCCGATTTCGGCGACCGCGTGCTTGCGGCGCGCAACTGTATGAGCCAATCCGCCGCAGCTGGCAGCGTCCAAAGTGGCATTCAGTCATGGACTGACCGAAACGGCCACGGCACTCATGTGGCGGGGATTATCGCCGGCGACGGCAAGGCTAGCGGCGGGCGCTACCGGGGCGTCGCTCCTGAAGCGTCGCTGCTCGTTGCCAAAGTACTGGACGATGATGGGGTCGGCCAGGCGAGCGACGTCATCGCCGGCCTGGAATGGGCGTTTGCCAAAGGGGCCCAGGTCGTCTGCCTCTCGCTCGGGGGCGATGAGTCCGGCGATGGCACCGACGCTCTGTCGCTCGCCTGCGACGAGTTTGTCGAAAGAGGACTTGTCATCTGCGTAGCCGCAGGCAATGGCGGTCCCCGGCCTTACACCGTCGGGCCACCGGGATGCGCTCGCCAGGTCATCACCGTTGGCGCCGCCGATCTTAGTAGTGGCCAGCTAGCGAGTGTCCCGATTGCCACCTTTTCGTCGCGTGGGCCAACCAGCGACCAGCGGCAGAAACCGGACATTGCTTTCCCCGGCGTCGGCATCGCCTCCTGCCGTGCCCTGGAAGGGCACATGGGCGACCCGGTAGAGGGAGCAGCGGAATACTACGTGCGCGCCTCGGGGACGAGTATGGCTACGCCCTTTGCGGCAGGCATGGCAGCCCTATTACTGCAGGTTGACTCCGAGGCGACGCCGGCGGTAGTGAAGCGCGTCATGTGCGAAAGCGCTCGCTCTCTCGGCCTCGACGCTAATGCCCAGGGAAGCGGCCTAGCAGACATCGGCCATGCGCTCGAGCAACTCGGCTCTGCGCCAGCCGGCGAACTGCAACAGCGGCGCGGCTGCTTGCCGGGGGCGGCTGCGCTGAGCCACAGAACCACGCCAGCGATGGCCGCGCGCACGGCTGATAAGCCATGATTGCACAGTAGGAACACACTGAGGAGAAACTGGTGCAGCAGTCAGCTAAGCTCAACCCAATAATCATCCTGGACTTTGGCTCTCAGTACAGCCAGCTGATCGCCAGGCGTGTCCGCGAGTGTCACGTCTACAGCCTGCTGATTCCCTATACCGCACCAGCATCCGAGGTGCTGGCCCAGCATCCCGCCGGTTTTATCCTTTCGGGCGGGCCCGCCAGTGTGTACGATGCGGGCGCCCCCTCCTTGCCTCCCTATGTCCTCGAGAGCAAGTTGCCAGTGCTAGGCATATGCTACGGCATGCAGCTCTTGGCAGTGGCAGGGGGCGGCACCGTGCTCCGGGCTGAACGGCGCGAGTACGGTCCAGCTGAGGTTGATGTGCTGCCCGGTTCTCCGCTCTTCGATGGCCTCCCCGCCCATTTGAAAGTCTGGATGAGCCATGGAGACCAGGTCGAGCGCCTTCCCGCCGGCTTCGCCGGTCTGGCCAGCAGCGCCAATTGCCCGTACGCTGCGATGGGGGACGAGGCCCGCCATCTCTATGGCTTGCAGTTCCATCCCGAGGTCGCTCACACCCCACTCGGGCCTCAGATCATCGCCAATTTCCTCTTCAAGGTCTGTGGCTGTCAGCCAAACTGGACGGTCCAGTCCATCATTGACGAAGCGGTGCGAGACATCCGCCAACAGGTCGGGAACGAGCGCGTGGTCTGTGCTCTGAGCGGCGGCGTGGACTCGTCGGTCGTGGCGGCGCTAATCCATCGTGCCATAGGCGACCGTCTCTACAGCGTCTTCGTTGACACGGGGCTGATGCGCCAGGGGGAGGCTGAGCAAGTCGTCGCGACCTTCCGCGGCCGCTTCGGAGCAAACCTGATCGCCGTTTACGAAAGCCAGGGCTTCCTCGCAGCGCTGCGTGGCGTCACCGATCCGGAACAGAAGCGGCGCATCATCGGCGAACGCTTCATCCGCATCTTTGAACGCGAAGCGCGCTCCTTGGGAGGAGTACGTTTCCTGGGCCAGGGAACGCTCTACCCTGACGTGATCGAAAGCCGCGGGCCTGACCGCTCCGTCGCCGCTCGCATCAAAACGCACCACAACGTCGGCGGTTTGCCCGAGGACATGCAGCTCCAGCTCATCGAGCCTCTGCGTTACCTCTTCAAGGACGAAGTCCGCCTGGTGGGGGTCGAGCTCGGCCTGCCTGAAGAAATAGTCTGGCGGCACCCTTTCCCGGGGCCGGGTCTCGCCGTACGCGTCATCGGCGAGGTTACGCCGGATCGCCTGGAAGCTCTGCGGCGGGCCGACGCTATCTTCATCGAGGAGATCCGACGGGCCGGGCTCTACCGGGATGTGTCGCAGGCTTTTGCCGTGATCTTGCCCGAGCGCTCGGTTGGCGTTATGGGCGACAGCCGCACTTATGGCAATGTCGTCGGGCTCCGCGCTGTGACGACACAGGACTTCATGACCGCCGACTGGGCTCGCCTGCCCTACGATCTGCTCGCCACAGTCTCGAGCCGCATCGTGAATGAGGTCCCTGGCGTCAACCGCGTCGTCTACGACGTGAGCAGCAAGCCACCCGCTACCATCGAGTGGGAGTAATCGGCTCGTCCGCACAAGGAACCTGAGCCCTCGACGCCAGCCGGGCGGACCTCCGCGCTCGGTTCGGCACCCATCACTTGGCCGCTCACAGCATGTCGGCCAGCAAGCCAATCCGCGGCTGCTGAAAGAGGTTGGTTCGAGACTTCTCAGGCACCAACACCCGCAGGCTCCGGGGAATGACCCTGAGGTCCACCGGTGTCTCGCCGCAGACCTCATCATCCAGGTGAACGGGCTGCTCCGGGTCGGAGAAGACCTTCATGCTCTCAACCTGCAGGTACTCGACGTCAGCCTCCTCGTAGTGTCGGCCAGCAAGCACCGCACCGAAATGGCGCACTATCGTTGGCAAGCCTTCGCCCATGAACATGCAAACGTCGAGCAAGCCGTCGTCCAGGTAGGCGCGGGGAGCAATGTTCAGGATGCCACCATACAGGCGGGCGTTTGCGGCCACGATCATGAGTGCGTCTTCTTGCTCGAACTCCTGACCGTCCACGACCACGCGCATCCGTGCACTCTGAAACTCGACAGCCTTGCTCAGCCCCGAAGCCACATAGGCGAGCATCCCGTAGCGGCGTTTCAGTTCTCGCTCTACATTGCCGGTGACGACAGCATCGAAGCCGATGCCGCACATGAGCAGGAAATTGCGCTGATTGACGTTGCCGACATCAGCCAGCCGCACTTCGGAGTTTAGCAACACCTTGAACGCATCGGAGAGCCAGGAAGGAGTTCCGGGCGGCCTGTGCCAGCCCCGTTCCTCGAGATCTGCCAGCACAGCATCCACCATACGACGAGGGTGCCATGGTGGCAGGCTGGGGATGTTCATCTGCAAGGCCCATACGTTGGTCGTCCCTGCTGGGATTACCCCCAGAATGACTTCCGAGCCGACCAGGCCATTGGCCACCTCACTTACTGTTCCGTCGCCACCGACGGCCACCACCATCTGTCGCCCCTGGGCAACGCCCTTGCTGGCTAACTCGGTGGCATTGCGCGGCCCGTTGGTCAAGAGAAGGTCTGCCGACCAACCGCTCTGCACCAGGTTGTCAATACAACGGGCCAGTTCACGCTCAATGCTGAACTGACCCGCTGTCGGGTTGTAGATGAATAGTGCGTTCACTTGCCCGCTTTTCGTTCCCTGTCGTCAGCTTCAATCTGAGCGATGGCGCGGTAGTTGACCATGACCATTCGAACATTGATCGTGGCCACCACGCCCATCAAGGCGCATAGGATATTGGCGACGCCAAAGGCAAAGAGCATGAGCAGGAGGCCGAAGCCCAGCACGATATTCACCAGGCTCCAGGTGCGCGAGGAGAAAAAGCCAGCCCAGCCGCCGACCTTCTCCTCGTCATCAGGTGGGGCCAGCTGTCGGTACTTGGTGCTGTTCACCCCGTACTTTCGCCCCAGCCTTATGCGCTCCCACTGCAGCTTCTGTTTCGGCACGACGTAGTTCTGGGCAATCGCGAGCCCCAGAAGCAGGCCGAATACCAGCCCAACCAGGTTCGCCCAGAGCGGGAAAGGCGAAGGCAGCAAGAACGTCACCCAGAAAGTGGCGATGACCGTCACCAACGCGAGCAAATAGGGCATGACAGGTCCCTTGATCATGCTGATCCCCCTCGCTTCTGCCATTACAACACTATTGTCGGTCAGCAGTGGCGATGATGGCAAAGTCGTGCCAGCCAGATGCGCGCCCGGCGGGGATAACCACCGTGAAAGGCGTCGCCGCCGCTGGGGCAAGCGAGGTAACGCTGGCGTAAGCTAGCCCGCTTGCAAGATAGGAGCCGTCGGGAGCGTTCAGGGTAACGATCGCGCGCGGATAGGTGACAGCAGCGCCTGTCGTGTTCCGCAGTGTCCCCGTGAGCATCCAGTCACCGCTGCTCGACACGCCCACGCTGGCGCCCTCTACGGCCAGGCGCAGCGGCGCTTCGCCGGTGACAAGGCCCATAAGCTCGAGCTGCACTTGCTCAGCTGGACAGGAAATACTGATGACGCCATTGAACGGCCAGGACTCACCCGCCCCCAGGATTGCCTCCGCCTGGCCCAGTGGGGCGAGGGCGCCACGGCCGCATACTCCCGACTCGCCCATCGCCTGGGCAATGACCCGCAGAGCATGCACGTTCTGCTGGCTATCGTTCCTGATTTCGCCTTCCAGAGACAGGCTGACCCCGTTCTGGCTGGTGCTCTGGCTGCAGACCGCGTTCACAATGCGGATGCCTTCAGCATAGGTCCGCGTCGGTCGAGGTGCCGCACCTGTCGTCGCCGTCGCTGTCGGCTCAAGGGGCTGACCCTGTCGTATGATCGGCATGAAGATCAGAGAGCCCTGCGCCGGCAGCGTAGCCGTTCCAGCTACACCGATCATCGGAGTAGCCACCAGTACGTGGACGCCGCCCGTCGCTTGCACCGGCCTGCCTACAGCGCAACCGCTAAGCAGGAGCGCCGCGAGCGCACTGGCGATACAAGACAACAGGTTCCTCGGCGCCGCAAGCCGAATCGGGCATGTCACGGAACGCCACAGCATCTGTCTTGCCTCCCCAAGGTCAGCGGTGGTTGGCTAGCTTGCCGAACACCCGGGGCGGGACCGCGCAAACCGGTCGGCCACAGCAAGCACCCGAGCCCAAGAGCAAGCCGTCTGGCTAGTCAGAGTCGCCAGTTCCGTGCCATTCTACCTCGCTATTGTGGCGTCTGGGCTGTCAGCTTGTGAGGGATCGAAGCGGTATCCCTGGCCTCTGGCGTTGGTTATCACTTTGCGGTCGGCAAAGGCTGTGAGCAGCTTGCGCCTCAGCCAAGCGATGTGCGTATACAGCGCCCGTCGGTCCGATGGCAGATCCTCGCCCCAGGCGCGAGTCATCAGAGGCGTGGATTCGACGAATCTCCCCTGGGCCAACATCAGCTCGCGCAAGAGGGCTGTCTCGATTCGCGTCAGCCTCACCTGGGATTCGCCCCAGACGAGGCGCCTCCGCCTGAGATCAAGACGGTACCCGCCGAGCGTTAGCGACTGATTTGCTCCCCTGATGGCCGCCTCGATAGCCCCTAACAGATCACTGCTGCTTACAGGGTAGTAGAGCACCGCCATGAAGCGGTCATCCCATCGCGTTACGCCACCGTCACATACGAGCACGAAGGGAGCGATGCCTGCAACTCTCCAGAGATAACGATGCGACCCTCGTCCGCCTAGGCGCAGCCAATCGCACAACACGACTGCATCAACGGCGGCCAATTGCAATGCTGACTTAGCCTCTCGCCAGTGGCCGAAAGCCTCGACGTCGTAGCCGCCAGCCTGTAGCAGCCGTGTTAGCTCTTCTCGTGTGCTCGGATTGCGGTCTACAAGGGCAAGCTTGGCCAAAATCGCTCCTTCCTCAGGGGTCAAGCAGTTCTGGCACGGCAGACGGCGCCTGCCTAGTGTCCACAGTACAGGCACGTCCTCGCCGACTTGCGAGTTGGCAACTGACAAACCAGGCCGCCAAGCGCGACTGATGCTGATCCGGGTGCGAACCGCTGCGGACGCCAGAGAAATGGGGGTAGCAAAGCCATCATAGTCGCCACTTTCATGCGTGGCAATAGCGATTCGGTCCCATTGCCTGTCGCAGGACACACACCCGTTCGCCCCTGATGCAGCCGATGGCCGACACCGTGAGGCAGCTGGCCGCACCCAGCAGCCGATGCTACAATCTTCGCTAAGCTCACACAGGGGTGTCACATGCTTCACGATGATGTAGCCAGCATTCTCTTGGACGCCGACACCATCCAGCGTCGCGTCAGCGAGCTTGGCGAACAGATCTCGAGAGACTACCAGGGACAGGACCTCTTGCTGCTCTGCATCCTCAAAGGCGGCGTCGTCTTCCTCACCGACCTGATGCGCTGCATAAGCGTTCCCCACGCAATTGAGTTCATGGCCGTATCCAGCTACGGCGCTGCAACCGAGAGCAGCGGTGTGGTGCGCATCGTGATGGATATGAACACGCCCATTCAGGACCGCGATCTGCTCATCGTCGAAGACATAGTGGATACCGGCTACACGCTTGCTTACATCAAGAACATGTTGCAGACACGCGGGCCGCGGTCAATACGTGTCTGCGCCTTGCTCAACAAGCCTGAGCGTCGTCGCGTTGATGTCACGCTTGACTACGTGGGTTTCGATATCCCGAACGAGTTTGTGATCGGGTATGGGCTGGATTACGGAGAGCGCTACCGGAACCTGCGCTATGTGGGAGTGCTCAAGCCTGAGGTCTACAGGCGCTGAAGGGGGACCTGACTCGCCGGATGGGCCCCAGAGCGGGGCCCGGATTTCCTGTTACAACGTTGTATACCCCAGGCGCGATTCGAACGCGCGGCCAGCTGCTTAGAAGGCAGCTGCTCTGTCCACTGAGCTACTGGGGCTCACATCAGCATCAAAATCGTAGCATGTGGCTCTTGACGGTGCAACTGACCTCGATAGCAGCGCAGCGCGCTAGCCCTAGAACAGCCACAGTCAGCCAGCAGGACAGAGGTAGATGCTGACACTGCTGTTGCTGCTGGCTAGCCCGCATATGTTCAACCCCGAGTCACGAAGCGAATTCTGTATGCCCAAGTTCACCGCCTGATTAACCGGGTCGAGCAGCGGATCGGTGAGCCAACTCGGTAGCCACCCGACGGCCACAGGCAGACGCCCGAACCACAGCCGGACCGGGTGCACCGTGACCCCCGATTGCGCGTCCAGGTCGAGCCTCAGTTCCACACCCAGGTCGCTGATCCGCCAGCCTCCACGAGTCAACACATCGCCGTAAAGCACCAGGCGCTGGCAGGGACG
>DAOTVV010000083.1:0-7653 GCA_034436255.1 Anaerolineae bacterium | reverse complement strand
CTTGCTTGAACTGGCTGAGTCGGAGCCCAAGCGCGAGTGGCAGGGCAAAACGTGGCAGCGCACCATTGAGCGGGAACGGTCAAGGTGGCTGGAACACGTAGAAAGCTGGGCTGACGACAGCCGTCAGCCAGTAATGATCTCGTCGCTTCTGCGCCACCTGCGCGCAGCGTTGCCGCGACAGGCAATTGTCACATCATCCTCGGGCAATACTCAGGCCCAGTTGCTGCAGGAATTCCCTTTCTACGAGCCGCGCACGAACCTGACCACCGGTGGCTTCTCGACCATGGGCTTCGCCTACCCCGCCGGCTTGGGCGCGAAGCTTGCGCAACCTGACTGTCAGGTCGTTGCGCTCATGGGCGATGGCGACTTCCTGATGGCAATCCAGGAACTAGCCACTGCTGTGCAATATGGCATCGCCGTGGTTGCGGTTGTTGCCAACAACGCTGGCTGGCTGTCGATCAGAGACCTGCAGCACGAGGTCTACGGCGCCGAACGAGAAATGGCTGTCGAATTCGGGACCACGCCGGATTTCGCCGCCGTTGCTCGCGATTTCGGCGCCTGGGGAGAACGTGTGTCCCGGGCCGACGAGATCGAGCCGGCCTTGGCGCGTGCCTTTGCCAGCGGCGGGCCAGCCGTGCTCGAGGTGATGGTCAACCGCGAATATCCCTACAGCGGCGGTTCAGCCCAGGGCTGGTGGGATGTGCCTGTGCCAGAGTACCTGGCCGACCGGCGCGCCAGATACGAGGACATCCGTGCGCTCGAGAGGCTGTAGCCGGCGCACCGCGATAACCGACTGGGGAAACGGGGTGGTGTGGTCCACTTTGCCAGCGCTCCCTGATGGTGAGCGCGTATTGCGCTTGAGGTGCAGCTATGCGAAACCACATTGACGAAGTCAGGCGGGCGATCGAATTCGGCTCGCCTTCATACGTGCCCATGGAGCTAGTGGACGTTCCACACATTTACAACGCTTACGGCACGCTGGACGCTGAGACGGTTAGAGTTCCCGAGGGCGCCGAGGACTTCGATAGCGCCTGGGTCACCTATCACTGGACCTTCCAGGATCTGGGGCGCAACGAGCGCGGCGAGCCCGTGCGCAAGGACGAATGGGGCTGCACCCAGATCGTGCCCAATGACACATCTGTTGCCTACCAGGTGATCGAGCGGCCCACCTTCAACACTCTGGCCGACGTGGAGGCCTATCCCTGGCCCGACCCTGAGGGCACCAACTGGTTTTTCGAGAGCCGCAAGCAGCTAATCGAGAAGTACTATCCCGACCGCTTCATCTGTGGCCTGCTTGACCCTGCGCCTTTCGTCGTCGCTTTTGAACTGTTCGGTTACGACGGCCTGCTGCTCAATCTCTATGACCGGCTGGACGTAGTCTTAGCCGTATTCGACAAGATACTGCAGTATCAATTGGCGCTGATCCCGAAGTTTAGGGCTATGGGCGCGCATATGGTGAACGTCATAGATGAAGTAGCAGGCACCTCTGGGATGATGTTCTCGCCACGGCTATTTCGCACTCACTTCAAGCCCATGTACGATCGTCTTTTCTCCGAAATCCATCGTCAGGGCATGTACGCTTCACTGCTGTTGGACGGCAACCTCACAGAGATCATGGATGATCTGGCAGCGATGGACCTGGATCAGCACCTGTTCGTGCAGGCCAATAGCACCGGCCTCGATACGATCGCTGACTACTTCCGCGGCAAGCGCTGCTTGAAGGTATCGGTGGACATGATGCGCAACCTGGCTACCGGGACGCCAGCCGAGATCGAAGCCGAAGTAGACAGCATCGTGCGCCACTTCCGCACCGACAGGGGCGGCCTCGTGTTCGAGGCCATGCGTTGGCACCGACCCGAGTTCGCTGCCGAGCGGGTTAGGGCCCAGATCCAGGCGATGAACAGGTACCGCTAGCATGCTACGACGGAGAACGTTTGGGGCGAAATCATGGCCGGCTCGTTAGTGGGCTCTTTGCTTGGGGCACAGATGTCATGAGCGCCGGGCGGGCCCCATCCGCTGATTGTCGCCTAGCCAAGGACGGTGGCGACCCCCAGCAGTTGACACAGGCATGATGAGGAGGCCGAACGTATATGCAGGGCTCGCCTGCAACGAAGGCAGCATGTTGCGGGCATTAGCGCATTCCGTCGCGCATTCTCGGTCGTCAGCATGGTGGGGCGGTCGCGCTTACCACCAGAATGGGGCACAGTGCCCGGGAGAGGGACGCATGTACTGGGATGACTGCCGGCGCGCTCATCGCGCTCGGAAGGTGGCCCTTTTGGCACAGTCGGTAGCGCTGGTGCTGGTTTGCCTGGTACTCCTGGCGGCATGCGGCGTCGCGCCGGCCGCCAACTCGCCCAAGGAGGGACGGTCGGTGACTCAGCAGTGGAGTAAGCCGCCAGAGGTCACGATTGACCCTAACAAGACCTACACAGCTGTCTTCAGGACAGATAAGGGCGAGTTCAGAGTGCTGCTGTACGCCAATCGTGCTCCCAAGACGGTGAACAACTTCGTCTTTCTAGCGCGCCAGGGCTTCTACAACGGCACGAGCTTCCACCGCGTGATCAAGGATTTCATGGCCCAGGGCGGCGACCCCACCGGCACAGGCACGGGCGGCCCGGGCTACACGTTCGAAGACGAGTTCGACCCAACGCTCAAGTTCGATGGGCCCGGCTATTTGGCGATGGCCAACTCCGGCCCCAACACGAACGGCAGCCAATTCTTCATCACCTTTGCTGCTACACCCTGGCTGAATGGAAAGCACACCATCTTTGGCAAGGTGACTGAGGGAATGGATGTGGTGCGCTCGCTGACGCTGCGCGACCCACAGCAGAACGCAAGCACCAAGGGCAGTACCCTCGAGTCGGTCACGATCGAGGAGAAGTAGCCCCGGCTGTAGGCACCAGCATGGCGCTCTCACGGCAAGGGCAGCCCGGGCAGCGCCAGAAAGCGGCTAGCCGCTGCGGACCAGGGTGACTCCTAGGAGCAGCACACGGCAGTCGGTCGGCTCCGCCGGTGCTGCTAGGCGCAGGGCGCGCAGTTCGCGGTCTGGATGCGGGTTGAGCCACTCGAAGCCATAGAGCGTGACATCCTTGCCGCTTGCTGACTTTCCCTGCCACAACGGAAACGCTGGATAGCTGCCCACGTATCCAGAGTGGCGATGCGCCATATGCGGCAAAGGCGCGCCGTAACGGCGGTCCCATTCGGCTAGCTGCCAGCCCCAAGCGAGCTCAAGCTTCTCCCTTGAGCCATCCGCATAGATCAGCTCATAGCGACCCATCGGCGTGCCCGGGGCACCCAGGCCAATCACTCCGATGGACGAGGCGGCATGCAGCAGGACCAGGCTCTTGGCCTTGCCGGTGAGAGGAATCTGCACCTCACTTGGGAGCAAGCAGCCGCGGACGCCGTCTGCCTCGGTCGAGAGCATGCCGCGCGGAAGCTGGAAGGGGATGCCAGCCAGGTCTACTCGGACCTTTGGTGCCTGCTCCAGATCCCACGTGCCGCCTTCGTCGCGACGAGGCACGTCAGCGAGTGCGGATAAGTCTATTGGCGAGAAAACCGCATCGGGCAGACTGGAGGGAAGGGGCTCCTCGCCCAGGCGCGAGCGCAGACGCGCCAAGATGCGCGCCGCAGCTCGATCCATCGTCCAGCGCATCTCCTCGCGGTAGCCAGTCCACCACATGCTGTTACCGCAATACACGAAATCGTACAGCTTGCCGAAGCGGCCCAGGTCGGCCTCGTTGTTGCCTACCCAGGTGGAGACCTCGCCTCCTACCACGCCCGGTTTCCTGGCGCGGCTCACGTAACGAGGGAAATGGGAGGAGTAGTAATTGCCAATGGCCACCTCGAAACCGTGTTCCAGGAGAATGTCCTCGGTGTCTGCCGAGGGTTGATCGTACCAGACGAAATCCAGGATCAGGACGTCCCTGGGTATTTTGTCCAGCGCTCCGACACAAGCGAACGGTCGAGTGGTGTTGATCATGTCATCCCAGATGATCATGCCCAGCCCTCGCTGCTTCAGGTGTTCGTAGATCTTGTTGACATCGCCCGCAAAGAGTTCCGCTTTGTCCTGACCCTGGCAGCGCGGGCAGACACACATGGTATAGACCTCGTCGTGGCCCATATGGACATAACGCTCGGGCTGGAAGACTTCGATCACCTCGTCCAACACGTCGAACAGAATCGGGTAAGTGTCGGGATGGAGAGGGCAGTAGGAGTCAGGGTACAGGTCAGTCGGACGTTCGGCTATCTCGGGGTGAGCGAGGAGAATGTACTGGCTGTGGCTGAGCGACTGCACTTCAGGAATCACCTCGAGGCCGAAGGCGCGTGTATAGTCCACCAGGTCACGCATCTCGGCCTTGGTGAGATACGAACCGCCGCCCAACTCGTGGTGCGGTGGTGGTTCCGCCACGTCTCCCCGGGCCGCTCTCTGGCAGGCCTGCTCCCAGGCTTCGGCGATCTCGGGGTGACGGTCATAGAGCATGCCGCCGCCAACCTCGATGAAGACAGTGTTGTAGCGCATAGGCAGCAGCAGTTCACTCACCAATCGCTTGTAAAACGGGATGTCGCGGCGAGCGGGAACATAGAGGTGCACACCTCGCATCGCCAGGAAAGGCCAGTCTTCGATCTGGCAGGGCCCAGCGACGCCAGGCTTGGACCAGGCGAGCAACTGCAACAGCGCCTCAACGGCATACACCAGGCCCAGGCGGCTTGCTGCCTCGAGCGCCGCACCCGAACTGTCGAGGCGCAGGCTGTATCTCTCGTCGTGAAGGCTGCGGTAGCCACTGCCAGCAGGCCGACTCTCCCGGGGGCTCAGACGCAGAGAGATGACGCAACCGCGCACCTGGCCCGCCGGCAGCAGTGGCAGCGCCTTGCCCAGACGCTGCAGTTTCCCCTGCAGCAGCCGGGCCGCGAACGCCAGGTCATCGCCATTCCCCTCGCCCAGTTCGATCCCAGAACAGCGCTCCAGGTGGAAGGGCTCGCCCGGCAAGACCTGCATCCTCTGAGGGAGAGGAAAGAGCCGCGGCTGGCCCAGCCCGGCGCCCCAGAGTTCCAGGGATGAGAACAAGACGTCGCGGCGGAAGGACGTGAAGCGCAGCACCAATTGGCTGGCCAGCGCACCGACGCTTACTTCGACCCTGGCCGGAAGCGCCCGATCGGCGTTGTCTTGGCCGATCCGGCCCAGCAGACGCAAGGCTCCGTTCTCCCCGCCAGCGGCATAGACCGCCAGGTGGCTGATGCCACCGGAGCCGCCGCTGACGGCGGGCGCAGCCACTCCGAAGGCATCCATAGAGAGGGATGAGGAGGGCATCTCTTTCTGGCTTTCGTGTAACACCTGCACGAGCACGACGCGGTCTATGAAATAGGTGCCCCCAAGTTCGATTACGATGTCGGCCCCCAGTTCCGTCAGCGTGCTACCCCGCCATCCGACGGGATTGCCCTTGCCGTCGGTAAGGCGACCTGTTGCGAAAGAGATCGGCCCATGTTGAGACACATCAGAGGCCAGGTCAGGTGGCAAGTCTTGCTCAAGGCCGCGCCGACAGAAGCGGTAAGTGCCAGCGACAGGGGGTTCGACGCCATTGCCGGTCAACCGGCCAGGCAGGCGCAGGGAGTCGTCCACCGCGGAATCCACGGCCACCTCCTCAGATACTGGGACAAACCCGGGCCCAATTGGACCCGAGGCGTTATCGGTTGTCAGTTCGCCACCGTCAGTCACCGACGTAGATGCAGAGGCCAACAAGCCGATCCGGCCCGTTGGCCGTTCGTCCATGTCTCCTAACGGTGTCGCGGGCCAGGCGCTTCGCTTTCTAGCTCGACCTTGATGCCCAGTGATTGGTAGAAGCCAACATCCAGGCTCTCCGGCCCCAGCAGGGCAATGGGTTCGGTCCAGCCGCTGATCGCCGGGAAATGCCTGGGGTCATGCTGGTCCGTGCCGGCCACAAGGCGGGCGCCGTTGTCGCACATCAGGCGGTAGGCGGCGATGTATGCTGGGTAAAGCTCTGGCAAGATGCGCAGGATGCGGCCGCGCGTCTCGCCGTTCACTTCCAGTGCCACATTCAGTTCCCCCGCCGCCTGACCAATGGCGGCCAGGTCGCACTCAAAGAGCGCGTTCAGGTCGGCGCAGTCCAGGGTGGCGCTGGCACGCCGAGCCAGTTCGATCACGGCCGGATCAAGTTCGGGCGGGTCGTAGATGCGCCGGTTCATGGAATCGCGCAGAGGATGGGCGAAGTAGGTCGGCTTGCCGCTGCGTTCGCGGAGGCGAGCGACGTCGCCGAGGTAGCTGATAGCGATATCAGTACGCTCGCCCGGGCCGGCCTCGGGCCGTTCGTCGAACGTTAGCTCGCAGATGCAATAGTCGGCGGGAGCAAGCCACTCCTCCGCCAGTCTACCCAGCGGCGTAGTGTGCGGGTACTCCGGCGCGAAGAACACGGCCAACTCGGGGTAGAGCGGCCGCAGGGCTTCCATCTCGCCGCGGTACTGCAGTAGACCCGCCAGGTCAGGCGAATAGATGCCTGGGTGGTGATGCTGGGGCATGCCATCCATGTAGCGGCCCACGTGATCGGTCAGGCCAATGAAGCGCCGCCCCGTGGCCACGGCGTGATCTAGATAGTCGGCCAGACTGGCACCTCCCTGGCGCTCCATGCCAGCGTGGTAATGCAGGTCAATCTCACTGAGCAGCAAGTCGTCTCCTCAGGCCTCTAGTGGGCGCATCCGGCGCGCCACGAGGCCACAAAGCGGTGGCCCTGACGATGCTTCAGACAACGACGCTTGAGGAATGCGGAGGGCTGGCAAGCCGCATCCTGGCTGCATGGGGTTCAGGCATAAGTGGCGCGGTAGAACACATCACTGATCGAATCGCCGGTGTAGCTCACGGTGAAAGCGTCCAGGCGCACCCCGCCAGGACCAACCCTATCCGGGCCCGGCTTGCGCCGGCGGATCTCCAGGGTCACTGGCGGCTGCGCCACCAGCGGCTTGATGTTCGCGGCCTGTTGTACCGCCAGACGCACGCGCTCGCGAATGAGTTGGCGGGCCTGCGCCGGCGGAAGATGCACGGCGCAAAGCTCAGAGAGCCCTTCCTTCACCGCCGCTGTGACGATTCCGGGCACCCACGACTCGGCCTCTCGGCAAGCGTGCAGGTCGCCCGAAGTGAACAGCCAGGGCACACCATGGTCGCCCGCCAGATAAGCCGCCAGTTCCATCTCGCCAACATTGCGGCCGTTGACCTGGTAGTGCTCGATGTCGGTGCTCATGGTGTGGGCAAGGTTGCCGTGGGGTGTGTTGCTCATCGAGTGCATTCCCACCTGCACCAGGCCGCCGAAATGGGAATCCAGTTTGGGCAACCACTCACTGCGCTTGATGCCTCTCACTATCCTGGCGCCCGGGACTAGTTCGTCCATGACCAGGTTGCGCCCAGAGCCATGGCCATCGCAGACGACGATGTCCTCGACGCCGGCATCCTGCAGCCCGAGAATGGCGGCATTCACCTCGGCGGTGAGCAGATGCAGCATGTCCCGGCTTTCATAGATCGCTGGCAGGCTACCAGCCGCCACTTCGAAACGCGGATCCCAGGCGTCAATGCCGGCGACGCCTTCCATGTCGGTCATGACGTAGACCGCTTTGACAGAAGCCATATTGCCTCCTATTGCGCCCGAATGA
>DAOTVV010000082.1:0-4779 GCA_034436255.1 Anaerolineae bacterium | reverse complement strand
CCCAGGCCGGGAGCCCGCGCAGACGGTCGGGCAGGCGCCTGCCAGAGCGGTGGTCGCCCCAGGCCAGGCCGGCCAGGATTGCAAGCGGCACGCCGATGAAGCTGGCGAGGAAGCCGAAGTAAGTCATATCAAGGCTCCAGGTGGGGCCGGCGCAGGCTGGGGAGCTCAGCCGGAGGCCACATCGTATTTCTTGGGTGCCCAAAGGAAGCTGAAAGACTCGGCGCCAGTGCGCCCGCGGGAGCGATGGTGGATGCTGTGCGCATGCACGATACGCTGCAGGTAGCGCCCGCGTGGGCGCAGATGCAGCCAGCGCACCCGGCGGTGGAACATGATGTCGTGAAAGCTCACGTAGCCAGCGCCATAGAGAGCCATGCCCAGGCCAGCGGCGGCGACGACCGGCGCCTGCCTGAAGACGCCGTCATAGATAAGGCCGATGGAGATGACGGCAAAGAACACGGCGAAGAGGTCGTTCTTCTGCAGGCCGCGCCCGCGCGGGTGGTGATGATCCTCGTGAAGAACCCAGAGGAAGCCGTGCATCACGTATTTGTGCATGGCCCAGGCCACGCCTTCCATCCCGACTGCTACTGCCAAGAACACCAGGGCGCTAACAACGTAGATCATGTTTTAGCCTCTCTCGATTACTGCCAAGAACACCAGGCCGCTTACCGCGTCGGTCACGTTTCAGCCTCTCTCGATTGGCAGCGCCGCCCGCAACCAGATGCCGGGCACGCGCCTCAGCTTACCCAGGCTGCTCACATGGGCGCGGCGGGTGAACACGTCGTAGTCGTTCCTCTCGATTTCGGCCAGTATCGCTTGATAGAGCTCGCCGGCGGCGCGAACGGCGAAGCGCGCTTCCCGCCGCAGCCAGCGCACCCCAGGCAGCCCCTCGGCGTAGAGGCGGCGCGCCCGCGCGATCTGGAAGCGCATGCAGGCCCGCCACTGCGGCGTGATAGGGCCGCCGGCGACGCCGCGCTCGATATCGGCTTCTGTGACGCCGAACTGCGCCAGTTCGGCGAGCGGCAGGTAGAGGCGCCCGGCGCGCCAGTCCTCGCCAACATCGCGCAGGATGTTCGTCAATTGCAGGGCCACGCCCAGCTTTATGGCGGGCTCGGTCGCCCTGGCGCTGGAGTAGCCGACGATGGTCATCGCCATCAGGCCGACTGTCGAGGCGACGCCATAGCAATACTCGGCCAACTGGGCAAAGCTCTCGTACCGGCGCACGACCAGGTCCTGAGCTACAGCGGCGACCAACTGCTCGGCATAGCGGCGCGGGATGTGGTAACGCGCCACTGTGTCCTGCCAGGCGAGTAGCTCAGGCGTATGCGCCCCGGGGGCGGAGGAGAGGGCTTCCTCGGCCCAGGCCGCCAGGCGCGCCCCGTCTCCCGAGGGAGCACGGTCCACGCTGTCGTCGGTCAGGCGGCAGAAGGCGTAGAGGGCATGGATGGCGCGGCGCTCCTGCGCCGGCAGCAGGGCGGCGGCGAGGCTGAAGGTGCGGCTGTGCTCGCGCGTAAGCTGGGCGCAGAGCCGGTAACTCCGCTCGAGGCTGGCGCGGTCGCCCGTGTAAGCCTCGAGCCAGTCACCTTGTCCCTCCGCCTGGCGCGCCAGATCCAGCAGCCTGGCCTCCCAGGGCTGGCTAGCGGTACCGCCAAGCAGGAACTGCCTCGCCTCGCTGCTCACCGCTGCCCTTGTTCCTTGGCGATGCGCTCGCTCACCAGTTTCGCCGAGAGCAAGACGATCGGGAGGCCTGTCCCCGGGTGGGTACTGGCGCCCACGAAATACAGGTTGCCGTAGCGGCTGTGCCGGTTGCGCGGGCGCATGTAGCCGACCTGGGTGAAATTGTGGCTCAGCCCGAAAGCCGCTCCCTTGGCCAGGTTGTACTCGCCAAGGTACCGCAGCGGCTCCATGTTAGCCTCAAAGAGTATGCGCTGGCGCAAGTCCTTCAAGCCGATCCTGGCGAGCCTGGCGAACACAGCCTCGCGCGCCTTTGCTTTGATCGCCTCCCAATCCTGGGGTTGGCGCTCGTTAATGTAGCCAACCGGCACCAGGACCATGAGAGCGTCGCAGCCGGCCGGCGCCAGCGACGGGTCCGTGCGGACCGGGGCGTGGATGTAGAAGGAGGGCTCATCCGGCAGAGTGAGATCCTTGAAGATGCGCTCGAAGGACTCGCGGTACCGGTGCTCGGAGAGGAAGACGTTATGGTGCAGCAGTTGTGGGTCGGGCTCACCTTTCAGGGCCCAGTAGAACACCAGAGCCGACGACGTGTACTTCAGCCTGGCAAGCCTGGCTGAGGAACCGTCGTCCGGTAGGAGCTTATCGTAGACATAAGGGAGATCAGCATTGGCCACGACCACGTCCGCCTTGACCGTTTCGCCGCTAGCCAGGGTGACGCCTGTGGCACGGTTGCCCTGGATGTCAATGCGGGCGACGGGCTCGCCGTAGCGGAAGCGCACGCCCAGGCCCTCAGCGATGCTGGTGAGGCTCTCGCCGATGCGGCTCATGCCGCCACGAGGGAACCAGATTCCCTCCCCAAGTTCGGTATACTGGAGAAGGGTGAAGGTGGCCGGAGCATCGAACGGGCTGAGGCCCAGATACATGTTCTGAAAGCTGAAGGCGGCGCGGAGACGAGGATCGCTGAAGTAGCGAGAGACGTTATCGTAATGCTTGACCAGGGCCTTGAGTTCGAACAGCAGGGGCAGGTTGGCCAGGCTGAGATATTCGCCCCAACTGTAGAAGTTGCGACCGACGAAATGCTCCAGGGAAATGTAGTAGCTGTTGCTGCCCTCGGCGATGAAGCGCAACAGACTCGTGGTGCTGCCTGGCTCGATGGCTTCGACGGCCGTGCGCAGCCGCGGTATGTCGCCGGTGAGGTCCAGGCTGCTGTCGTCATGGAAATGGACACGATAGGTGGGGTCCAGGCGCACGAGATCGAGTTGGTCATCCATGCGCTCGCCCAGAGAGGCATAAGTCTCGGCGAAGACGGGCGGCATGAGCAGCAGCGATGGCCCCATGTCGAAATGAAAGCCATCCCGCTCGAGGACAGACAGCCGCCCTCCAGAACTGGCACGCTTCTCGAACACTGTCACGCGGTGACCGGCCCTTGCCAGGCGGCCCGCCACGGCCACGCCACCGACTCCGGCACCGACTACCACGACTTCGGCCATGTCGCCTCCTAAACCATCTCAGGTTGGCTGCTGTTCCGGCTCCTCAGAGCCGAGGCTATGCTAGAGTAAGTTGCCCCTCGGGCCAAGGTCACAAAGTCCGGCAGCGATAGGCTGGCGCGAGGCTTGGCCTGGCCGGCGGATCTAGAGCGTCGGCGCTATATAGCCCCTTGCGGGCGTCGTCAGGCCGTAGAACAACGGGGATAAACCCCTATACTACGTCGTCTGACGCTGGATGGCGTGCCCTATGTACCCCGCCGTGCCGATGGTTGCGACTCCACGGGCTGGTCGGCGCATTGGGTTCCACAGCGTGATATTCGACCGGTACTCTAGACTTCGAGCGGCAGGTGCTGCATCGCCTCAGCCAGCGTCGCCTGGGCGGTGGTTCCGCCGGCGGCGCGGGTAGAGAGGGCGCCCGTCGTGCAGGCCAGGGCGAGGCTGCGCGGCACCGGCCAGCCTTTCAGGAAGCCATAGATGAAGCCGGCATCGAAGCTATCGCCGGCACCGGTGGTGTCCACCACTTCCAGGCGCGGCGCCGGGCAGGCATAGCGCTCGCCGCCCGCCATGGCGATGGCGCCTTTCGCACCCAGCTTGACGGCGACGAGAGGCACCGCACCCGTAAGGGCGACGAGCGCCTCCTCGGCGCTCTGCACGCCAGCGGCGCCGAGAGCGCGGGCCAGGCAGGGGGCTTCTTCCTCATTGGGTAGGAGCACATGCACCTGATGCAGGGCAGCGACGACTTCGTGGCCCCAGCGCTCCAGCGGGTCCCAGCCCGTGTCCAGCGAGGTGGTGCAGCCCAGCGCCCGAGCACGGCGGAAAAGGTCGGCCAGGTCCGGCAGCAGCTTCGCCTGCAGGAAGGCCGAACTGACATGCAGGTGCCGGCAGCGGCGGAGAAGGTCGTCGCTCACCTCGGCGGCCGTCAACTCAGCGATGGCACCCAGGTAGGTGAGCATCGCCCGGTCGTGCGGCTCCGAGAGGCTGACAGTGATGCCCGTTTTTAGTGCACTGGAGCGGATGACGTTCCTCACGTCCACACCGGCGGCGGCCATGCCGCGGAGCATGAAATCGCCGAACGTGTCTTCGCCGACCTTGCCCACGAAGGCGACCTTCAGGCCCAGTTTGGCGGCCTGGCAAGCGAAGATCACCGAGGAGGAGCCCAGCGTAAGGGTGCAATCGTCAACCAGTCTCTCGTGGCCAAACGACGGCCGTACCGTCTTGCCGGTAAGGATAAGGTCCACATTGATCTCGCCTGCGACCAGGATGTCGTAGGCAGGCGCGTCCGCCATCGCTGCTCCTGGATTCGATGAGGTTACGGCGTTGATTATGGCAGCGCCGGCACCGGCTGACAAGGGCGATGGCCCGGGGCCGTACCGTGCGCCACGTTCTCCCCATTTCCCCGCTCCATAGTGTATACTCAGCGCTCATCGCCAGCTTGCCGTTTTCAGCCTGCTTGCCGGAGGCCAGTTTGCCGCAGCCCAGCCAGGACGCTCCTTCCCGACCGACCGCGCCGGAGGTGGGGCGCAGCCAGCGCGGCGCCCTGACTCTAACCGTCTTCGCCAGCAGCATCCTGTTCCTCGCTCTGCTCACCTGGTTGGGCGGCTCGAGCGGCGCTGCGACAGCC
>DAOTVV010000081.1:0-15778 GCA_034436255.1 Anaerolineae bacterium | reverse complement strand
TGCCTGCCCTCACCACGGTCGCCATCTTCAACTTCCTTTGGGCCTGGAATGACCTGTTTGGCCCTCTGATCTACCTCAATAGTGGGAACAAGCTGACGCTTGCTCTCGGCCTCACCATGCTGCGTGGGCGCTCGGGCAGTGGTGGCGGCCATTGGGGCGTGATTATGGCCGGCTCGTTACTGGGCGTGCTGCCGATGCTCGTGCTCTATTTCATCGGGCAGAAGTACTTCGTCCAGGGTCTTGCGCGCACCGGCCTCAAGGGCTAGAGGCTAGTTTGGCTGATGCTGTGCGGAAGCCCCTTCAGGAAATAGCGACGGCGCCTTTCGAGCGCAGCCTGGGCGGTGGGCTCGTGTTGCGCAGCGTGCGCAGCGAGCGCGACATTGAGAGCATTGTGGCTTTACATAGCACGCACGTCTCTCCCGTCGAGGGGGCGACGTGTGGCGTACTGCTGCGTCATTTCCCACGCATGGGTTTTGATGATTTCCTCGTCGTAGAGGACCGCGGCTCTGGCGCAATCGTGTCCACCACGTGCCTGATCCACTGGCCCTGTCGCTTCTGTGGCGTGCCTCTGCAGGTGGCAATGCTTGAGATGGTGGCGACACATCCTGCGTATCGGCATCGCGGTCTGGTGCGCGAGCAGATAAGGCGTTTCCATGAGGTGCTTGAGGAGCGGCAGTTTGACCTCAGCATCATCCAGGGCATCCCCCACTACTACCGCCAGTTCGGCTACGCTTATGCCGTAGATCACAGCCCTTTGGAAGCTCTGCCCCTGGCCCGGATGCGCGGGTTGGGGACGGAGCAGCGCTTTCGGTTGCGGGCGGCGGTCTCTGATGATCTGTCGAGCCTTGGCCAGTTATTCGACAAGGCCATGGAACCAGTCCAATTCCGTGAATGCCGTGGGATCGAAGATTGGCGTTATCTGCTGTGTGCGGCGCATTATCCAGTGCGTCTGCTGGTTGACGGTCGAGACGAGAGACCTGCCGGCTACGTCTGTACTCATGGTGGCGGAGAACACCCGCTGCGGGTGAACGAGGCTGCGGTCTTTGATCACGAGGCTGGCCTCGCTGTGCTGCGGCTGTTGAGCCAAGAGACCAACTGTGAGCTACAGTTGGGCGGGCCGCCCAGCGGTTTGCTGGCCCAGTTGGCCCGCAGCCTGGGCAGCAGCAGCCTGCCACCTTATCAATGGCTGTTTCGGATCGTTGACTTGCGCGCTTTGCTGCTCAAGCTGGCACCGGTTTTCGGCGCACGGCTGGCTGCTTCTCCTTTCGCCAGGTTCACGGGCGCTCTGACGCTCAACCTGTTCCGCCAAGCCTTGATGCTGGTGTTCGAGAACGGCAGACTTAGACAGGTGGAAATGGCGGGTTTCCGTGACGCCTCCATGGGCGCCGACCCGGGTGACCTTGCCATCCCGCCCGACGCCTTCGTGCGCCTGCTGCTCGGGTATCGGCGACTGGAGGACTTGTATGATGCTTGGCCAGACACTGTGGTGCGGCCAGAATCGAGGCTACTGCTCCAGGTTCTTTTCCCGCCCGTCACCTCGCACCTGTACATGCATTATCACTATCTGGGACCGGTAGTGCAGGCCAGCGCACCAGCGCCCGGCAATTCCGTGTAGGAGGCCATGACACAATGGCAAAGGACATCAAGGTCGCATTCGCCGGCGTTCATCGCGCCAGTTCTTTCTTCAAGGCGTTCCAACTGCACCCCGACACCGAGATCGTCGCCCTGTGTGACGTGAATGAGCAGACGTTGGCGGACGCGGGCCGGGCGACGGGCATCCGCGGCCTATACGTCCTTTATGAGAAGATGCTGGATGAAGCCAAACCTGATGCTGTCGTCGTGGCCACGCCAATGCAGCACCACGTGTCGCAGGCCATCGCCGCCTTGCAGCGCGACATAAGCGTGCTGTCCGAGGTCACGGCGGCAGTCAGCATTGACGAGGCCCGCTGGCTGGTGCAGGAGACGAAAAAGAGCAAAGCCATCTATATGATGGCCGAGAACTATACCTACACCAAACCCAACGCCATGGTGCGGGCCATGGTGGAGGCGGGCGTCTTCGGTGAGGTCTACTACGCTGAGGGTGAGTATCTGCACGATTGCTCGTCCATCCAGCACACCCCCGATGGCAAGCCCACCTGGCGCTACTATTGGCAGGTCGGGGTCAACGGTTCCACCTACCCAACCCACAGCCTTGGGCCCTGCCTGCAGTGGGTGAAGGAGCGGCCCGAGCGCATCAGTTGCATCGGCACCGGCCGCTGGACCGACCCCGAGCATACCCTCGAGGACACCACACTTCTCCTCTGCAAGACCAAGAGCGAGAAGCTCATCCGTGTGCGCGTGGACATGCTCTCCAAGCGGCCGCACGCCATGACAAACTACACGCTACAGGGCACGAAGGGAGTCTACGAGAGCGCACGGCGCCAGGGCGAGAAGAACTGGGTGTGGCTCAAGGATTACAGCCGTGATCCCAACGAGTGGACACCGCTGGAGCAGTTCGAGGCGGAGTTCCTGCCCGACATATGGAAGGACCCGCCGAAGGAGGCCCTGGAGGCCGGACATGGCGGTGGCGACTACTTCGAGGTTATGGATTTCGTAGAGGCGGTGCAGGGTAGGAAGGCGCCCACGATTGGTATCCACGAAGCTATGGACATGACACTGCCCGGCCTGGTCAGCCAGGAGTCAATCCGCCGCGGCGGAGAGTGGTTACCAGTGCCCGACTCCCGCTGCTGGTAAGCGGGCGGAGGCACTGGGCGAGCAGGGGGCTGCGCTCGCCAGAAGGTGACCGATTGCTCGATGAGTGCCGGTACTGTAACATTGGAACGCAATGTTTTGCGCATCCATCACTGATCGAACGCTCATAATTGGGTCACTTGGCGCGCCAAACGGTCGTTGTGGCGAGGGCCCGGGCTGCTGGCCGGGATATGGCGGGGAGGCGAGGTCGTAGCGGTGGCATCAACAGACGCGAGACGCTTGGCCATCCTCGAGGCACTGCGGGATAGCAAGACAATCCGAGTGGCGGACCTGTCGCGCCAGTTTGGTGTCTCTGAGGTTTCCATTCGGCGCGACCTGGCGAAGCTGGAGCAGTACGGCCTCTTGCGGCGGGTGCATGGGGGCGCAATCGGTAACCCGACCGTGCCCCCCAACCATTCCTTCGATGAGCGGCTGCGGCGCCGCGCCGAGGAGAAGCGCCGCATTGGCAAGGCTGCCGCTGCACTTGTGCAGCCGGGGGATAGCATAATTCTCGACTCGGGCACGACAGTGCTCCAGGTGGCGCGCGAGATCGCCGCCCGGTCGGAGCAGCCGGAGCAGTTCACGGTGATCACGAGTTCGCTGCCGGCCTTTCGCGAACTGGCGGGCAGCCGCAACCTGAGCCTGATCATCCTCGGCGGCGTCTTCCTGCCGGACTACCAGACACTGGTGGGCCCGCAAACGCTGGCCAACCTGTCAGCATTGCATGCCGATAAGCTCTTTCTCGGTTCGGACGGGCTGAGCTTCAGCCACGGCGTGACGACGCGCAGCCTTCTGGAAGCCGAGGTAAGCAAGGCCATGGTCCGGGCGGCGACCGAGATCATAGTTGTCTGCGATTCCAAGAAGATTGGGACCGTGGGCTTCACCAGCGTGGTGCCGCTATCCCAGGTGCATAGGCTTGTGACCGACACCGAGGCCCCGGAGCCGTTCGTGAACGAGCTTCGCAGCCTCGGCGTCGAGGTCATCCTCGCCTGAGGCTCGGGCGCGCCACTGCTCGGCGGACAGCAGGCCCATGAGAGTGAAGGGCGGCTGGCCGACGAGGGAGGGCTAACCCTCGCTGAGCAGCAAGACCCCATATCCTGGCAGCAGGATGTCACCAGCTAGATCGCGGCCTGAGATGAGGTCGTGAGTGGCGGGCAGATGCACCGTTGTGGCCTCGGCGTTCAGGTTGAGGACGAAGAGCAGGCGCCGCCCTCCTTGCCAGCGCACCGTCGCCTCCACCCCGGGAGGCGTCTCCAGGACGGGCTCTACGCCGGAGGCGGCCAGCAACCAGGCTACAAGCGGTTCATGCAGTTCCGTGTCACCGAGTGCACCCACGTACACAGCGCGTCCGGCGCCCACTCTGTTGAGCGTGATCGCCGCCCGGCCGGCGTAGTAGCCCTCTCCGTAGGTGGCGAGCACCTCGGCACCTCGAGGCTCGATGACGTCGCACCAGACGCGAACCGGGGCGCTGCTGGCAAGCCTGGACAGTTCGCGATGGCTGAAAATGATGTGGTTGCCCTGGCCGACGGGCTGTGGGTCGTATTCCTCGACGACTATGCCGAGTGTGTCGGCCAACAGCCCCGGCAACGGCCTCTCTACGACGGCATTGAAGTAGTCCTTGACGCCAGCACGGAAGGTCGTGACCAGGGTACCGCCGTTGCGCACGTAGTTCTCCAGGCTGCTCGCCAGGTCGGGCGTCAGGATATAGGGCGCCGGGGCGATGAGCAGCTTGTAGCCTGAGAGATTGGTGCCGGGCTTGACGATGTCCACGCCAACGTTGAAGCGGTGCAGCGCTTTGTACCAGGAGAGGAAATAGGCAGGGTAAGAGAACTCCGCCTGGTTGGGCTGGCCCTGGAAGGCAAAGCGGGTATCGTAGTCCATCAGCATGGCGACCTGGGCGCGCGTCTCGGCGCCAGTGAGCAGGTCGCCGAGGCGAGCGAACTCCTCGCCTGTCTGCTGCACCTCGGCATAGCGGCGTGTCGGCTGGCCATGGTGTTCGAGTATGCCGTGCCAGTATTGCTCGGTGCCGAAACGAGAAGTGCGCCAGCGGAAGTAAACGATTGCGTCCGCCCCGTGGGCGACAGCCTGCCAACTCCACAGGCGGATCTCACCGGGCCGGGGAGCGGGGGTCATGGTGGTCCAGCCCGCATGGCCGGCCTGCTCCTCCATCACCCAGAAGCTCTGCCGCTTAAGGCTGCGCATCGTGTCGTGCCCCAGGGCCACGGCCGGCAGGTCAACTCCTTCGCGCCAGAAACCGCGCGGGTAGTTGTCCCAAGAGACGAAATCCAGGTTGCGAGCAAGGTCGTAATAGTCAATCCGGTCGTACGTAAAACCCATAAAGTTGTGGGTGATGAACTGCTTTGGGCAGACAGCCCTGAGGATATCTATCTGCTCCTGCTGGAAGCCGACATAACTGGCAGAGGAGAAGCGTTTGAAATCCAGTTCGAGGCCAGGGTTGGGGACGCCGCCTGTGGCCACCGGCAGTGGGATCTGGGACCACTCGGTGTAGACATGGGACCAGAAGATGGTGCCCCAGGCGGTGTTCAGGTTATGCAGGCTGCCGTACTGGTGCTGCAGCCACACCTGGAACTCCTGCCGCGAAAGCTCGCAGTAGCAGGGGTCGCCGAACTCGTTGTCAATCTGCCAGCCGATGACCGCGGGGTGGTCGGCATAGTGCTCAGCCATCGCCAGGGTGATGCGCCGGGCGTATTCCCTGTAGGTGGGGCTGTGAGGGCAGTATTCGCGCCGGTTGCCGTATGTGAGCCGCCGGCCCTGCTCATCCACGCGATAGATCTCGGGGTGGCTCTGCGCCAGCCAGGGCGGCGGCGAGGCAGTGGGCGTGCCCAGGACCACGTCAATGCCGTGGTCATGCAGCACTTCGATGGCCCTGTCGAGCCAGGCGAAATCGTAGTTGCCATCGCTAGGCTCGAGGCGGCTCCAGGCGAACTCAGCCAGGCGAACGGTGTTGATGTGAGCTTCCTGCATCAGCCTTGCGTCAACTGGCCAGCGCTCTTCTGGCCAGTGCTCAGGGTAGTAGTCGGCACCGTAACGAAACATCGCGCACTCCCTCTGCCAGGGCGGCTGCCTGAGAATGCTCGAGGCCACCCATGGCACCTTGCCTTTCTAGCATACAGGGGAAAGGCTCTCAAGCTGCTGCTCGCCGGCAACGGCAAGACGTGTTTCAGCGAGGTGTGCCGGCTGAGCGCTGTCCACCCGGCCACCGGACTGGGCCGGCCTAAGGCACGACTACCGTCCGCACTTCGCTGCCGTACCGGCTCAGGCCATCAAGAGCCGCGTTTATGGCCGCCGCTTCCAGTGGCACTCGCTGCGTGATCACCTGGCTGAGGTCAAGCCGGCGGCGCCGCACGAACTGCAGCAGGATGGGCAATTCCTGAAGCAGGTGATCGGAACAACCAATCACCTCTGCTTCCCGGCCGATCAGGTCAGTGTAAGAGGCGACCTCGAATGGTTTGTCGCTGATGCCGACTAGCACGGCGCGGCCGAAGACGGCGAGCGACTGTACCGCCTGGGCCATCGTTTGTGGCAAGCCGATCAGCTCGAGAGCGACATCCACGCCGCGGCCGCTGGTTGCGGAGCGGATGGCCGGCACAGGATCGTGCTCGGCAGCGTTGATGGCGATGGCACCGTAGCTTTCGGCGATTCTGAGCTTGGCCGGGTTGATATCCACGGCATAAACGTCCAGGGCGCCTGCCGCCCTGGCTAACTGCACGGCCGACATGCCCAGTCCACCGGCCCCGAAGATAGCCACCGTCTCGCCGGCGCTCAGCCTCGCTTTGCGCAAGGCATGGAACGATGTAGCCGAAGAGCACATCAGAATGGCTCCCTGGTCGAAAGGTATTTCTGCGGGCAGAGGCACGGCGTTGCGCGCCGGGACAGCGATGAATTCGGCGAACCCCCCGTCGCGATGCTTGCCAAGCATGCGCCCCTGCTGGCAGAACTGTTCCGCCCCCGCTGCACAGGCAGGACAGGCACCGCAAGAGACGAGATAGTGCAGGCAGACGCGGTCCCCGAGCTGGGGGCTGTCCACTCCTTCACCGACTTGCTCAACGGTGCCGGCGATCTCGTGCCCGAGGGTGATGGGCACGAAGGCTACGGGTGAAGTGCCGGCGCGGTAGTGCGCATCTGAATGGCAGATACCGGCGGCCTTCACGCGGACGAGGATATCACCGGGGCCTATCGCCGACACGGGGATGTTCTGCTCCTCCAGAGGTGCTCCGGCCGCCGTCAAGCGGATGGCCTTCATCATTGCGATCTCCTAGCCTCACTGTCTGCGGGCCCAGCCGCCGCGGCAGTGGCCCGCATTCCTGCTCTCATACTCCTTCCATTATGCAGCGCCAAGCTCTCTTGCCAAGACGGCTTCGAGGTCCGCTTGCTGGTCAGAGTGTCAAGGCCTTGGCAGCTCTTCCAGGGGTCCGGAGTGCCTCGCCAGGGTCAGCGCCGGACGCCAGCGCGGGATTGGGGTCCTGCGCCCGCTCCTACCTGGACAACGGCCGAAACCCAGTTGCTGCAACCTATTGACAGCGGCCGGAAAAGATACTATGCTGGAACTGTCCTAGCGTATCAGTCAGTGGGACAGCTGTATCCTCGGGGGTTGGGGAAGTTGGGTGTAGCGGATGATATCGAGCAGGCGCTGATAATGCGCATCCGGGCCGGGCATTACCCGGCGAATACGCGCCTGCCTTCGGTGCGCGAGCTCGCTCGGCACTATGGCGTGAACAAGAACACGATCGCGCGCATCTACCAGTCTCTCGAGCAGAAAGGTTACGTGCGCAGCGTGGCGGGCAAGGGAGTGTATGCCTCGGAGGGGCGGGTGGAGAGGCAGCCGGGCGCCAGGGTAGAGGATGCCCTGGCGGCGGACCTGGCCAGGATCGTCTGGCGGGCGAAGCTCATGGGCTTGCAGGCCGAGCAGGTACGCGAGTTGGCGAATGCGGCCATGCAGCGGGTCTATGGTGGTGACCAGGTGCGTCTGCTCTTTGTCGAATGCAACAGCTACGACGCCGAGAATCTGGGCGGGCAGGTGCGGGAGGGCGTGGGTGTGCCGGTGCGCCTTGCCCTGCTGTCGGATCTGGAGCATGACGCCGAGGGCACCTGCCAGGATGTAGATATGGTGGTCACTACGTTCTACCACTTATCGGCGGTCCAGGCCCTTGTGTCAGCGGCATGCGGCGGTCTACCGGTGATCGGTGTGCATGCGCCACCGGAGGCCGCGGGCCTGTTGCGCATTGCCCGGGCGCCGCATGGCAGCCGGGTGCTGGTCGTCTGCACTGAGCCGACCACGCTGAACACTTTGTTCAATCAGGTGCGTACCTACAACGCCGGCATAAAGGTGGAGACTTGTCTGGTGGGCAAGTGTGCAGACATGTCGGCCATGATGCGGCAGGCGGATTTCGTCGTGGACACGCACACGTCGCATGGAGCGGTGCAAGCGCTGCAGCCGTCCGCGCCTGTGGTGACGATCACGTTCGCCGTGGACCAACAATCGCTGGACTTTCTGAGGGGGAAAGTGGAGGAGGTAGCCAGCTCGCGGTTAGCGGTGGCCCGCTCTATGGTCGAAGTCGAGGATGGGCGTATGCCGACGATGAGTTCCCTCGGAACGGGGTCGGGTTGAGCCCGATCTGCACGGCCGTGAAGGCGATGATGGGCAAGGACGGGAAGGCGCCGTGAACGCGGTATCTGCGCAAACGATTGCTGAAGAAGCTGAGGCAGCCCTGGAGCGCATCTGGGCCATGTACGACGAGGCCGAGATCGAGCGACGCAAGCAGAGGGTGCGCGACGTTTGGGAGTACCGACCCGTGGACCATATCCCTCTGCATGTTACCGTCTACGAGAACCCCTGGCATTTCACGATGCGCGACACTCTGGAGGATGGCGAGAAGCAATGGGCAGTGGCCATCGCCGGCATTGAGAGGGCGATGCGCGTCTTGCCCGACGACTACATTCCGACCATGCGGCCCGACGTGGGCTACATGACTATGGCCACGGTGTATGGCATCCCGGTCCACTGGTCGGACGATCCAAACCAGATGCCGGGCATCGCCCACAACCTCATCTACGACATGAAGCAAGTGTACGACCTGCCGGAGGCCGACCCGACGCAGCAGGGCCTGATGCCCGAATGCCTGCGGCGCGAGGCCTTGTTTGCTAGACGTTGCCAGGGCAAGCTCTATCCCTCGGGCATTGACATGGGCGGCCCACTCAACACTTGCAAGGATCTGATCGAGACCAACCTCTTCTACACGGCCTTCTACGAGTATCCGAAAGAACTGCATTTCCTGCTTGACCGCATCACGAGAGACATGATCGCCTGCTATGACGCCATCATCGCTGCTGCCGGCGGCAAGCAGAACATGTCAACGACCGATTTCGATAGCCTGTGGGCGCCGGAGAAGTACAAGGGCTACGTTTCTGACGATGTCTGTGCCACCATCAGTCCTCAGACCTTCGCCGAGTTCGGCCGGCCGTACAACAGCCGCATCTTTGCCCGCTACGGTGGCGGCTTGATGCACAACTGCGGACCTAACCCCTCGGCACACCTCTACCTCGACCACACGCCGCCGATCAAGGGCGTGACGCTTGCCTGGGAGTACAGCAAGGGCGATGCGGCGGCTTTCAAGCGAGCGTTTGCCGGTCGTGGCCTGATCTACACAGGTGTTGGCGGCCTGGGCGCTGACTTCGGCGGTGACCTGAAAAGGACGCTGGATACGTTCAGAGGGATCGCCGAGTTCTTCGCTCCCGATGTGGTCGTCGTGCCCTGCATTGGCATTGACGGCGCTTCCGTGACCGATGACCAGATACGCGAGGCGTACTCCAGGATTGTCCAGGTGTCTCGGGACTACGCCGAGCACATGCGCTGGGTGGAGTAGGGACACAGTGGATGTGGCTTTGGTGCCGGCGCTTGCACTTTTGCCGGCCTTGGCAGCGCGGATCGGCGGAGGGCGGTGGCAATGAGGGCGTCGGTGAGTGAGTTGGACCTCCTGCACGAAGCCACCTTGCGGCTGCTGAGTCGCACTGGGGTGCGCGTTGGCTCGGCGGAGGTGCTGGATTTGCTCGCTTCGGTCGGCGTACGCGTTGATCGCCGGGCGCAACGGGCATACCCGGGGGAAGAGCAGGTTCATCGCGCTCTTGCCAGCGCGCCCAGGTCGTTCGCCCTTTATGGGCGAGCCACGGCGGCGCCCCTCATCGTCGGTGGTGAGAACGCCTGGATTGTCGCGGGTGGCGGCTCAGTGCGTGTGCTCACCCTTGATTGCCGCTACGAACCCAGCACCTGGGAACACCTACGTCAGTTCAACACGCTCCTGGATGCTCTCCCGAACATTCACGTCCTTATCAACCAGGTTGACCCTCAGGGAGACGCGCGGGCTGGCTTCTACAAGCGGCTGGCTGCCGAGATGCTCATCGGCACGCCCAAGCCACCTCTGTTCCAGGCGGGCGATGCTGAGGACGTGCATGCCTTCGTGGAGATGGGCGTGGCGATCAGAGGATCGCGCCAGGCTCTGCGGGATAAGCCAATCTTCATGACCGGCGGCAACGCCGAGCCGCCGCTGTACATACCGGCGCATGTGGCCGAGCTGCATGTCGCAGCCAGCCGCGAGGGCATCCCTTCGAGCGTGGGCGACTACGTGATGATGGGCGTCACCGGGCCCGAAACGGTGGCCGGCGCTGTGGTAGAGATCAACGCCATCCAACTCACGGCCCTGATCATGTCCCAGGCGGCTCAGCCGGGGGCGCCGTTCAGCTACACCTGCTTTGGCGGCAGTGCCAACATGCGCACGCTCGACCCGCTCACCGCAAACCCGCAGTCGCTGAAGCTGATACGACTCGCTGCTGAACTGGGGCACTGGTACGGCCTCCCTACCTATTCAGCCGCGCCCGTTGACGCCAAGATGGCCGACTCGCAGGCCGCGTGCGAACGTGCTGTGCAGCTAGAGATCTTGCTCGATGCCGGCGTCAACCTCATCCAGGGCCCAACGTCGCACATGGACCAGATGATGCTCTCCAGCTTCGTCCAGGCGGTTATAGACGACGAGATCGCCGGCTATGTCCTCGCAGCTCATGGACGACCCGAGATCACAGAGGAGACCCTTGCGCTCGACGTGATCGGCGATGTTGTCGCGGAGCCGACGCTGCAAGCACTCAAGTTTGCTGCCCATCCTCATACTGTGCGCCACCTTCGCGCTGACCTCTGGGAGCCGCGGGTATTCATCGAGGATGGGTTCCTGGCCTGGCAGGCAATCGGTGCCCCTACGGTCTACGAGCGTGCGGAGAGCATTGCCCGTGAAATCCTTGCTAGCCATTGCCCAGAGCCTCTGCCGGCGGCGACTGAGGCGCAGATACGAGAGATCGCAGGAGCCATCCCATGAGTGCCAGCCGGGTGAGGACCAAAGAGCGCGCTAGCATCGGGTTGGCAGCCATGTGTGCCGGCTGGTTCAAGGAGGTGGGGCTGCAGGCCGAGGCGAGTGGCCTCGGGGCCGTGCTGCAGCAGGACTACGCGCGCCTCGTGGCCTTTCTTGGAGAGCATTTCGGCACTGTAGTGGCCCCAGGCGTGATCAGCAGCGTCGAAGAGGCGATCCAGGCTGTGGCGGCTTTCCGGCGAGCGTCTGTAGACGCTGTGGTGCTAGTGCACATCATGTGGAGCGAGGATCAGCCGCTCATCGCTCTGCTAGAAGGCTGCAACGACCTGCCGCTTGTCCTCTGGCACTACCATCCTACGGGGCACCTGCCAGCATTCCTGACTACTGACGATCTCTTTCGCCGCAGTGGCACTGTGGGCGCTTTGCAGGGCAGTGCCGTGTTGCAGCGGCTGGGCATCCAGCCTCTGCTCGTCCGCGGCACGCCTGGCAATGCGGCATTGGGCAGGCGTCTTTCTGAGCTAGATCGTGCCCTGGCGGTGCGCGCCAAGGTCAAAGAGCTGGCCGCCGGGCGCATCGCTGGCATGTGCGAGGTGATGACGGGCACGCGGGTGGATGAGCAGGCGCTAGAAGGGCAACTCGGGGTGCGGCTCGTGGAGATCAGCGCGGAGGAGTACGCCTCAGCCTGCGAGGCGGTGCCCGCCGAACGAGCCCGCGCTTTCCAGGTTCAGGTGGCGCGGGCTGCACGGGAAGTGCGAGTCTGCGAAGAGAGTCTGCAATTGGCCTGCCGCAACACGCTGGCGCTCGATGACCTGGTCGCCAAGTATGGCCTGGGCGTGGTGGCGATCCAGGATCTCGACCCCGAGCTGCACCGGCTGGCCGGGACCAGGCCTTGCCTCTGCCCGCCGGTGAGTGCCGAGATGGGCGTTGCCTTCGGCATGGAAAGCGACGTCAACGCCACATTGGGCCTATTCGTGGCGATGCATGCGAGCGGTCAGCCCTGCATGTATACCGAGATCTTCAGCTACGACCCGGATGAGAATGTGCTGCTGATGGGTCACGCTGGGGTGCACGACCCGCGCCTGGCGTCGGAAGCAGGCGTACACGTCGTGCCGGATTACGAGTATCGCTTAGCGGACAAGTGGGAGGGAGCATGGCAGGAGTTCCGGCTCAAGCCCGGCCCTGTCACCTGCGTCAGCCTGTACGACACCGGGCGCGGCTACCGCATGACTGCTTTCGAAGGCCAGTCCTTGCCGGGACCGCTGCGTTTGCAAGGATTCGCCCATGCCGTCATCAGGCCAGATGGTGGTGTCGAGGCGCTGCTGGCTGAACTACTCCAATTGGGGCTGACGCAGCATTTCGCCGTCGCCCCCGGTCATCTTGTCTCGCTGCTGGCGACGTGGTGCGACGTGAGCGGCGTCGAATTCAAGCAAGTGGCGGCATTCGATGGTGGGAGGTGAGTTGGAGTGACGTCGAAGGAGAGGATCCTGACTGTGCTTGATGGCGGCAAGGCGGACCTGATTCCCGCCTTCCCCCATTGGTGGGGCGTGTACAAACTGGACATTCTCGGCATGGACCCGCGCCTGTTCCCCACGCTGGGCGGGCCGCGCCTGGCCGACATAGACGCCAATTTCTATGAGACGTTCAAGCCTGATCTGTTTCACCTCGGTGGCGGTGCCTCGCGTGAGATCTGGGATATGCCGATCGAGCGAGTTGGCGATGAGATGTACCTTTTTGACCCCGCCTCCGGTAGACGGCGAAGGCTCATGCCGGACTGGACCATCGAGACCCTGCCTGGCGACCGTCTCACGCTCGGGCTCACATCCAAGAGCGAGATAGACGACTACGTTGCCCGCTATTATCCGGACCAGCAGGCCATACTCGAATCCGGAACGTACGACCACGTCCGTGAGATCGCGCGGCGCTACGGCGACCGCGTATTCGTCGCGGTGAACATTGGTTCGCCCGTATGCAGCATCTTCGGTCCCAATGGCCCCCTCGGCTATGAGCAAGCGCTAGTGGCGCTGCACGAGAAGCCAGCGCTCATGCGCTACCTTATCGAGCGCAGCTACGAAGGCTACCTGGAAGAGGCAAAGGCGTTGGCCGCGATCGGCTGCCATGGGCTCATCGTCTCCGAGGCTTATGTAGCGGCCGACACGGTCTCTCCAGGCATGTTCGATGACTTCGTCTACGAGGTGTTCAAGCATTTCCACCAGCGAGTAGCGGCGCTGGGGGTGATTCCGTTCATGTACTTCATGGGCAACATCAACCCCTTGCTGCCACGGCTGGCCGACATCGGCATCAAGTGCCTGATGGTGGAGGAGCCCAAGAAGGGGTTCGACGTGGACGTGGTCAAGATCAAGCAGCAACTGGCCGATCGCGTTTGCCTGGTGGGCAACGTGGACAGCGTCGAGGTCATGTGGCGAGGGACCCCGGCAGACGTCGAGCGGGCTGTGCAGGCGCAGTTGCCAGCGGCGCGGCAGGGGGGCTTCATCATGAGCACCGGCAGCCCACTCACGGTCGGTACGCCCGTCGAGAACGTTCACACATTCATGAGGGCGGCCCATGTCCCCTACTGACCCTGTCAGCGGAGGGATGGTGTTCATGGCGCGCACACGGTCGAGGTCGGTCCTGTGACTCCTAGAGAACGCATGCTTGCTGCCTACAAGAGGCAGGTGCCCGACAGTGTGCCAGTGTCACCGGAGCTGTGGGATGCGACGGCGATTGCCGTTGCCCGCCGGCCCTTCTATGAGCTTGTGGGGCCCTTCGCCGATGTGCCATGGTGGCAGACGCACCTGGCGGCCTTTGAGTACTTTGGCGCTGATGCCTGGATTGTCCCGGGTGTGGGACGCTCGCCGCGGCAGGCCGAGATGGTGGTCGAGAAGTCGGCCTTCATTGATGACGCCACTGTCGAGACGGACATCGTCTACCGCACCCCTCAAGGCCCGTTGCACGCCATCGCTCGGACAACCAGCGACTACTCTGGTTGGCTGATCGAGCACCCGGTAAAGCAGTTTCCTGCAGACATGGAGCGGTACGAGTGCTACTACTTCGACGACCCGGATGAGGCGGATGTCGCCGACATCAACGAGGCCATAGCTGGCGTTGGCGAAAAGGGCCTGGTCACGCCCGGCGTCGGTGAACTGTTCACCAGCTTCCTCGCCACTGTGCGCGAGGGGGGCATGGTGCAGACGATCTACGACCTGAACGACTATCCTGAGTACTGCTGGAGACTGCATGCGCGCTACGTGGAGCACATCTCGGCTCAGACTCGTGTCGTTCTTGAGAAGACCAGAGCGCAAGCCATCTTCGTGAACAGCGGTTACTCAGCGCCGCCGATTATCAGCCCTGCGGTGTACCGCCGGTTCGATGTACCTGTGCTCAAGGCTGTGAGCGAGATTTGCCATCAGTTCAATGTGCCTCTGCATCTGCACCAGCACGGCCATGTGCAGGTGTTGGTGAACGACCTGATTGGTGCTGGCGTGGATATAGTGTGTCCACTGTTGCCGCCGCCGCAAGGAGACGTGGCCGACCTGGGCCTGCTCAAGCGTCTCACTGCTGGCAAGATCGCGTTAAAGGGGAATGTGGACCCGATAGAGGTGCTGCTCAAGGGTTCGCCGGCTGACGTCGAGCGCGCCGTGCTACTCTGCATTGAGGCGGCGGCGGAGGGAGGTGGCTATATCCTGGGTACGGCCGACAGTACCGTGGTCGGCACCCCGTTCGAGAACATACATGCCTTTGTCGAGGCGGGACGCAAGTACGGGCGATACTAGCTCTGGTAGGAGGGTCGAGTGCCGGGCGATATAAGTGGTTTCGCAGTCCTGAAGACGATATTCCTGGTCAAGGAAGGGGGCGGGCTGGCGCAGCTTCTCAATGTGCAGATTGATAACAGTGGTCCGGTGACGGCCGGCAACTTGCTGATCGAGCTTGCCGGAAGCAGCCGGAACATCGAGTTGCCCCGGATCCGTCACGGTCTCGATCTCTACCCGGTGACTGTGCCGGAGGTGACATCGCCCACGCTGGCTAGATTTGTGCTTGAGGTCGGTGCGACCCGGCTGGAAAGCGAGGTCATGCTGGACAGGGTGCGGCACTGGCAGGTGTACCTGACGCACTTCTCGCATCACGACTTGGGCTACACCGACCTACCAGAGGCCTGCATTCAGGCGCACAAGGACTACTACAACAGCATTATCGAGTACTGCCGTCAAACGGAAGACTTTCCGGACGATGCCAAGTTCCGCTGGACCTGCGACACGACCTGGGCGGTGAAGTACTACCTGCAGGACGCTAGCGAGCGGCAGATCGCGGCGTTCTTCGATCTGGTGCGGGACGGGCGCATTGAGATCACGGCCCAGTACGCGGCTTTCAACTCAGCGCTCCTGACGCATGAAGAGTTGGTACGGTCCATCTATTACGCCCACGAGCTCGGGCGCAAGTACGGCTTCCGAGTGACCAGCGCTATGACCACCGACATCCCTGGGCATCCCTGGGGATTCCCGCAAGTGCTGGCTAAGAGCGGCGTTCGCTACCTGGCGACAGCCGTCAATCAGGATTGGGCCCAGGACGGCGTACCACGGGCCAAGGTGCCGCGAGTCTCGCGTCCCTTCTACTGGTCCTCGGCTGACGGGAGCGAGGTGCTGGTGTGGAACAGCGACCCCAAGTACATCTACGGCGAGGGC
>DAOTVV010000080.1:0-6351 GCA_034436255.1 Anaerolineae bacterium | reverse complement strand
GGAGTACGGCTACGGCCAGGACCAACGAGTTGTGACCCAGAGCGAGCTAGAAGGCATGTTAGCCAGTGGTAGCCTGCCCACAGGCCGTCTGGCTGGCCCGGCCACTGTGGTCATGATCCAGTGCGTTGGCTCACGCAACTCCGAACACCCCTACTGCAGTCGCGTCTGCTGCAGCGAGGCCGTCAAGAACGCACTGCGAATCAAACAGGCTAACCCTGAGACGAGTGTCTTCATCCTATATCGAGACATGCGGACCTACGGCTTCAGGGAAGACTACTACCGGCAGGCGCGCGCAGCAGGCGTGATCTTCCTGCGCTATGACGAGGGCAGCGAACCGCACCTCTCCCGAGAGAGCCAGAATGGGCGCGACACGCTGCTCGTGACAGTGCGTGACCCGTCACTGGACGAAGCAGTCACCATCGCCGCTGACCTGCTGGTATTGAGCGCTGGGATCGTACCCAGGGCCAACAATGCTGCTCTGGCACAGATGCTCAAGATCCCGCTCAATGCAGACGGTTTCTTCCTGGAAGCGCACGCGAAGCTGCGGCCGGTGGATTTCGCCACCGAAGGCGTTTACGTCTGCGGCCTGGCGCATTCGCCCCGTTCGATCGAGGAGACTATCGCCCAGGCGCAGGCGGCAGCGGCCAGAGCCGGCACCATCCTGGCGAAGGAGACGATCGAAGCAGAGGGCATCGTACCGACGGTGCGCGTATCTCGCTGCACTGCCTGCGGCCAATGCGAGCTCACCTGCGCCTACAAGGCTATCCAGGTGGTCGTTGTGGATCAGCGACGAGGGATCAAGGCCGCCCAGGTGAACGAGGCCCTTTGCAAGGGGTGTGGTGCCTGTGCCGCCGGCTGTCGCAGCAGTGCCATTGACTTGCGCGGCTTCAGCAACGACCAGGTGGCCGCTGCCGTGAGGGCTGCGATCAGGCCGGAGCGCCGCCAGGTGACGGCCATCGGGCTGCCATCAGTCGCGGCCGTAGAGGAGTGACGACATGGCACTTGCCGGGCCAGAGCCAGAAAGCATAGCCAGCCAGCCTGAGCCAGTCAGCGGCCCATCACAAGGAGGCTGGGAGCCTACGATCGTCGCCTTCCTCTGCAATTGGTGCTCCTACGCCGGGGCCGATCTGGCCGGGATCAGCCGCATTCAGTATCCAGCTAACGTGCGCATCATCCGCGTGCCCTGTTCCGGGCGAATCAACCCGCTGTTCATAATCAAGGCGCTGCAGACGGGAGCCGATGGCGTGCTCGTCTCAGGTTGCCATCCTGGAGACTGTCACTACATCAGCGGCAACTACTACGCTCGGCGCCGTTTCGCCCTGCTGAAGAGCTTGCTCGAGTTCGTGGGCTTGGAGCCAGGGCGGGTGCACTTCGCCTGGGTGTCGGCCGCCGAAGGCGAGAAGTTCGCCAGCCTGATAAGCGGAGTTGTACAGGAAGTGAAGGCGCTGGGGCCGGCAGAGCGCCTGGTCAAGGTTAGCTGATGCGTATGGAGACGGTTGCCGAAGTCGAGACCAAGCTACGTGAACTGGCGGGTGTACTGCTCGCAGAAGGAAAGGTGGATGTCGTCATCGGTTACGAGAGGGGAACCTTGCCCCTGAGGACCACCCCCTGCTTCATCAGGGAAGCCGAAGCGGCAGGGAAACTCGTGTGGGATGCGACCTGCGAGCATAACCTGGCTCGTTACCTTCGCAGTCAGCGGGGCCGCGTCGCCATCGTGGCAAAGGGTTGCGACGCCAGAGCGATTACGGTGCTTCTGAGCGAGAGGCAACTGGCCAGGGATCAATTGTTCATCATTGGGGTTGCTTGTCAGGGCGTTGTTGACCGCCGCAAGGTGCAGGCATATCTGGCAGACAGGGAGCTACAACAGGCAACCCTTGCTGGGGCTCAGGTTGTCTTCGGCGGCGAGGGCTGGCAGGAGAGCCTGCCCCTGAAAGAGCTACTCTGGGATGGCTGCCTGACCTGCCGCCAGCACACTCCGCTCCTGTACGACGCCTTGATCGGCGAGCCGCTGGCAGGCGATAGCGAAGGCGCACTCGAAGAGTACGCCGATGTTGCTGCTCTCGAGGCCATGACCGCCGACGAACGATGGGCACATTTCAGCAGCGAACTGAGCCGCTGTCTACGTTGCTATGCCTGCCGTCAAGCTTGCCCTCTCTGCTACTGCCCCGAGTGCTTCGTGGATCAGACCCAGCCGGCCTGGTGCGGCAAGACAGATGAGACGACCGACCTGATAACCTTCCATATCGTGCGGGCGCTGCACAGCGCCGGACGCTGCGCCGACTGTGGCGCCTGCAGCCGGGCCTGCCCCGTCGGCATTGACCTGCGTTCCCTGAACCGGAAACTGATCAAGGATATCAAGCAGTGGTATGGCTATGAAGCAGGCCTCGACCCAGATGCGCTGGCGCCACTGGCGACATTCAGGCCGGACGACCCTCAGGAGTTCATTGAGTGATGGCTGGCACAGACGCAGGAACCGCCAGGCTGATCAGCAAGAACGGAATCACAGCTCTGCTGGAAGCCCTGATTGGCGAATGGGAGGTCCTGGCGCCGGTTCAGCTTCGGGAGGAGCTGGCCTTTGAGCCAATCACTCATGCCTCTCAGGCTGTGCTCGATTTCAGCAACACAACCCGTCCATCCAAGAATGCTATCTTTCCTCCGTGTGAAGTGCTCTTCCGCTATGATGGCCAGGAGGTGCACGAGCCCGCTTTCGGCCGCGAACGCGTGGTGTTCGCTATGCGACCATGCGATGCGCGGAGTTTCCTGCTGCTGGACAACGTCTTCTCTGGGCCTCCGAGCCAGGATCCGTACTATGCCTGGAGGCGAGAGCACACCTATCTGGTGGGCCTCGCCTGCAACCACCCGTCCAGCACCTGTTTCTGCAGCGCCGTCGGCGGCGGTCCGTTCGACATGCGAGGCCTGGACGTCTTTCTGACTGACCTGGGTGAGGCCTACCTCGCCGAGCCAGTCAACGCCAGAGGTGCTGCCTTCCTCGAAAGATGGGCAGGTGCTGACTCGGGTTGGTACCAGGAAGCTGACCCTTCGGCTTTCCAGCGCAAGCAGGAACTGGCGCGGCAAGCCGAGAGAAAGCTGCAGATCGGCGCGGTGCTGGCGAATCCGTTGGTCCCCTCACAAACACAGGAGAGGCTCGAATCCCAGTATGAGCACCAGCTCTGGGAAGCTCTAGGGCAGAAGTGCTTAGGGTGCGGCGCCTGCACTTATCTTTGCCCGACCTGTCACTGTTTTGACATTCTCGATGAGGCCGACGACGGCAGCGGCCGCCGCCTACGCCTGTGGGATTGTTGTCAGTTCCCGCTGTTTACCTTGCACACCTCCGGTCACAACCCTCGGCCGTCCGGTAAGGAGAGGATCAGGCAGAGAATCATGCACAAGTTCCGTTACTTCGTGGCCAACTACGGGGAGATCGCCTGCGTGGGCTGCGGGCGCTGCGTCCGCAGTTGCCCCGTCAACATTGACCTGCGCTACGTCTTGTCGGACTTACTGAGCGACCAGGGACAGGCGGAGATGACGATGAATACTGGCCAGTGCGGATAAGAGCATGGAGAACACCAGGTTGACAGGTTCGCCCGCAGGTATCGCTGCGGTTCGGAGCGAGAAGGACGTGCGCAACCCGTACCGGCCATCTCCGGCGGTGATACGCGCGATAACCGTCGAGAACGAAGCCCGCGACATCAAGACCTTTCAACTCGCTTTCGGCGATGAGGCGGCTCGGCAGGCATTCCAGTTCCGCTGCGGCCAGTTTGCGGAACTGTCGCTCTGGGGGGTCGGCGAGTGTCCTATCGGCATCGCTTCGTCGCCACTTGAGAAAGATCACGTCGAGTTCACCGTCAAACGGATGGGGCTGGTGACCAGCGCCTTGCATGACTGCGAAGTAGGCGACGTGATCGGCGTCAGGGGCCCATACGGCAATGGCTTCCCCATGTCAGCGCTTGAAGGCGGCCGCGTGGTCATCGTCGCCGGCGGGTTCGCCTTCACCACTTTGCGCTCCCTCACTCGCTACATCCTGCATCCGCAGAATCGGGACCGGTTCGGCGAACTGGTTGTCGTCTACGGTGCGCGCAATCCAGGAGAGCTAATCTATAAGCAGGACCTCCAAGAGTGGTCGCGCCGAGATGACATCTCATTGCATGTGACAGTAGATGGGGGGGACGCGGGGTGGACAGGGCTGGTAGGCTTCGTACCGGACGTCCTGAAACGAGTGGCCCCAAGTTCCGAGAACGCTATCGCGGTGGTCTGCGGACCACCGGTCATGATTCGTTTCTGCCTGCCTGTGCTTAATGACCTCGGTTTCACACCGGAACGCGTGTACAACTCCCTGGAGATGCGCATGAAGTGCGGCATCGGAAAGTGCGGCCGATGCAACATCGGTGACAAGTACGTCTGCCGGGATGGGCCAGTCTTCAGCCTCGCGGAACTGCAGCGGCTGCCAAAGGAGTACTGATGGGCCAGGCAAGATGCCTCTTTCCGGCTGAGTGGAGTGACCTTCGGGCATGGTATGCAGCGGCAGGAGATGCTGCAGGCTCAGATGGCTTCGCCGCTTGCATCGCCGGTGGAACCAGGAGTGGGCGATGGCGGTAACCTACGAGCCTGATCTGGCGCTCCAAGTGAAGGAAGCGTGCGGCGAGAACGCCAACCTCTGTTTCCAGTGCCGCAAGTGCACCGCCGGTTGCCCGCTGGCAGAGCATTTCGATATCGAGCCTCACCGCCTTCTTCGACAAGTGCAGCTTGGCCAGAAAGAGGCCGTCCTCCGCTCCCGCACCATCTGGTTGTGTGCCGCCTGCGAGACCTGTACCACACGCTGCCCTCAGGGCGTGGACTTGCCTCGGATAATGGATGCCCTCAAGATAATGGCCGCCCGTGAGGGAATTACACCGCCAATCCGCTCTGTTCCCGCCTTCTACAGCGCCGCCCTACGCGGCATCAGGCTTTTCGGGCGTATGTACGAGGCAGGAACCATGGGCGAGCTGTACCTGCGGCAGGCACTGGCCGGCGAATTGGACCGGCAGCAGTTCCTCCGGCAGGACATCCCCCTGGCTCTGCACCTGCTGCGAACAGGCAAGTTCAAGCTCTTGCCGCCGCTCAGCCATGCCGCCAAACACGAGAAGAAGTCGGTCGGGCCGGAACGGCGTCAGAGCGCGGCCTATTACCCCGGCTGCAGCTTGCATGGCACTGCCGTCGAGTATGATCTCTCCACCCGTGCGGTCGCCCCCAGAATCGGCCTTGAATTGATTGAGCCACCCGGTTGGACGTGCTGCGGTACAACACCGGCACATTCGACGGATCACCTGCTCGCCACGGTCATGCCTTTGCGGAATCTCGCCCTGATGGAGGCGATGGGGCAGCAGTTGGTCACCGTACCCTGCCCTTCCTGCTTCACCCGTTTTCGCACTGCGATGCGCGATGTCACTGCCGATCCCGGGCTGAGAGAGCAAGTGGCTGGGCGAATCAAATCAATGCCCTCGCCCACACTGACTGTGGAGCACCTGCTCACCACCATCATCGAACGTGTGGGGCTGGAAGCCGTGTCGGCAGCGGTCACCAGGCCCCTGGCTGGCCTGAGGCTGGCCTGCTATTACGGCTGCGTCATCACCCGCCCCCCGGAACTCACGGGGGCCACCGATGCCGAATACCCGATGAGCATGGACCTTGTGCTTCGTGCCCTCGGTGCCGAAACGCTGGACTGGCAAGGCAAGACAGACTGCTGCGGTGCCTCGCTGTCGTTCAGCCAGCTTCCCATCGCTCTAGAAATGAGCCGCAAGGTGCTGGATGCCGCCAGCGAGGCCGGCGCCGAGGCGATCGCCGTCGCCTGCCCTCTGTGCCAGGCGAACCTCGACATGCGCCAGCGGCAGATCCGCGAGCGCTACGGCAGGACCTACGAGCTGCCCATCCTGTATTTCACCCAGGTTATGGGGCTCGCATTTGGGCTGGACCCGGAAGCTCTCGGTATGGGCAAGCACTTGGTCAGCGCGGCAGCACTTCTGCGGGAGAAGGGGATATGAGCGGTGTAGGTGTAGCCGGCATCCGCTTGCGACGGTCGTCGGGGGAAGGGTGTTATGGCGTTGCAGTCGCCAACTAGCACGATTGACCGAGCAGCATTGTCCGTGCCGCCCAGCCTGACCGGCGAACTGGCCACAATCGTGGCCGGGCTGGATGTGGCACGCTGCTTCCAGTGTGGGGTTTGCTCCGGCTCGTGCCCGACGCTCATCCGCATGCAATACGGGCCGCGGCGCATCATTCACATGTTGCAGCTCGGTCTCACCGAGCCGGTGTTGCGCAGCCAGGACATCTGGCTGTGCGTCTCGTGCTATTCCTGTTCCGTACGCTGCCCTCAGG
>DAOTVV010000079.1:0-20204 GCA_034436255.1 Anaerolineae bacterium | reverse complement strand
GTTCGAGTAGCGGCTGTGGTTATCGGCGCTGCCGGTGTGGAAAAGCAGGTTGAGGAAATTCTCCGGGTCCGGGTAATCGGCGATCCAGCCGAGGACGTACATCTGGAACGGGTTCTTGGGCTTGTTGAGCTCGCCCAGGAAGGTTGGCCAGTCGCTCTGCTCGATGGTGATGTCAATGCCAAGGTTCTCCTTGAGTAGGGCGGCGATGGCAGCGGCGGTCGGATCGGTCTGCGGTGACGCCGAACTCACATGCAGTGTGATGGGCGGCAGCTTGTGCGCACTGCCATAGGAGGACTGGCTCAGGGACTGCTTGGCGGCGGCGACGTCATAGGCCGGGGCATGCAGCCCGCTGATGCTGTAGCCTGGCATGGTGGGCGGCACAATGGTGGTGGCGGCGGGCACAGTCTTATCGTAGAGATTGTCCACGATGCGCTGGCGGTCCAAGGCCTGGGCAAATGCCTGCCGCACCTTCACGTCGTTGAAAGGTGGCAACTGGCAGTTGAGGCCAATGTAGAAGGTCGCCATCTGTTCGGTGATGCTCAACTGCTCGCTGAGGCCGCTTTGCGGGTCCTGCACGCGTGGCAGAGCCCCGGTGCCGACGGGTGCGATGTCCAGTTCGTCGTTCTCGTACATGGTCACGGGGTCGCCAGCGGCCAACTGGAAGACGACACGGTCGAGGGCCGGTTTCGGCTCACGATAGTAGTTGGTGTTGGCTTGCAGAGTGATGTGGTCGTTCTCTTTGAACTCGGTGAGCTTAAAGGGGCCAGTGCCATTGGCGGCCTTCACCGGGTCGGATGAGCCAATGCTGTTGCGGTCAACGACATAGGCGACAGGGTGCGACAGCTTGGCCAGGAACGAGGCTCGCGGTGCGTCAATCTGCACGTCAACTGTGTAGTCATCCACCACCTTGACACCGGCCAGGTGATCGGCTCTGCCCGCCAACATGTCCCGGGCGCCGACTATATCGCCGAGATAGGTCGCCGCCACCGGCGATCCGGTGCTGGGGCTGCAGGAGCGTTCCAGGGAGTAGCTGACGTCGCTGGCCTTCACGGCCCTGCCATTGTGGAAGCGGACATTCTGGCGCAGGTGGAAGCGGTAGGTGCGGCCATCCTGGCTGATCTCGTAACTCTGGGCGATATCTGGCACCAGTTGCAGGTCAGGGTCCAGTGTTACCAGGCCGCTAAAGATCTCGACGATGTAGCCGGCCGATGTGCTGTCCGTGCTCTGAGCCGGGTCCAGGGTGGGCGGCATGCTGCCCGGGAGGCGCAACTCCCCACCTTTGGGCCGCTTGCTCACGGCGGTGGCCGATGGGCCGGGCTGGGAAAGGCTGGTGGCCGCCGGCGCCGGTGACTGTAGGGCAATGGCTGCCGTGCTCGTGGCCGATCGCGTCCGGATGAGCAGCAGATAGCCGCCTACACCCACAAGGGGAACGACGATGCAGGCGAGGACCACGATCACCGCGATGATGATGAGCAGTGTAGAGCGCTCCCTGTTCATCTCGATGGCTCCTTTCGCAAAGGTGCGCCAGAAACCGCGGCGATCGCTGTGATCGTCGCACCTGAGATGCGATTCTAGGGGCTGCAAAAGGGCCAGTCAACAGCACCGTTCCGCAGGCTGTCGCTCAAGATCGAGGCGGCGTTGGGCAGGCTGGCGACAATTGGATGCTGTCCAGGCAATGGGCTAAACTAAGACACTATGAGACCAAGACGTCGGCGTGTGCCGGGCAAGCAGCGAGCAGCGCCGTTAGCTACGCCGCTCGCTACCATTACACTGGCGGATGCTGCTTTCGCGGCCGCTGCGGCGCTCCTCGCCCTGGCCATCTACCTGGTCACCGTGGCTCCCTCAGTGGCGACCATCTACGATGACAGCCTCGAGCTGCAGGTTGTCTGCTCCACGCTTGGCATCGCCCATCCCACGGGCTACCCACTTTACACTCTGCTGGGCTGGCTTTTCACCCTGATTCCCGTTGGCGATCCGGCCTTTCGCGTCAATCTTATGTCAGCGGTATTCGGCGGCGTCGCGGTCGGGCTGGTGTACATGCTGTGCCGGCAGCTGTTCTGCTACCGGGCAGCGGCGCTGACCGGTGCCATGGCTCTGGCCATCTCGCCGGTGTTCTGGTCTCAGGCGACCATAGCCGAGGTTTACACGCTGAATGCCGCCTTCCTCGCGGCGACGCTGTGGCTGGCCCTGTGGGCGGGAAGCGCCCGAGACGAATGGCCCACGGCCCTGAAGCGGATGCAGTGGCTGGCGGTGGTCTACGGCTTCAGCCTGACCCACCACCGCATGTCGCTGTTACTCTTGCCGCCGCTGGTGGCCTACCTGTGGTGGGGGTTCGGCAAGCGAATGCGCCCGCGCATCTGGGGCAGGCTGGCACTACTTGTGGCCTTGCCTCTGCTGCTCTATGCCTACTTGCCGCTACGTGGTCAGGTGACCTCGTCCCTCGATGGCACGTACACGAACACCCTTCAAGGGTTCATCCAGTATATCGCCGCCTCGAGCTACGACGTCTTCCTCGGCCAGAGTTCGCCTGTGGTGCCGGGCAAGCCTCTGAGCGCCTACGTCGCCGTCTTCGCCAGCCAGTTCGGCATTCTGGGCTGGGTGTTCATCGTCGCCGGCATCGCCTTTCTCTGGGGGCGTGCCGGGCAGCGGCTGCTGGTCGGCTCTTCGCTGCTACTCAACCTGATCTTCGCTGTGGCCTACCGCGTGCAGGATGCCGAGGTCTTCTGCATACCGGCCATCATCATTCTGGCGGTGATGCTGGCCCTGGGTCTGGATTTCCTTCTCAAGGTGATGTTCGGCCTCTCGCAGCGGGCCGGTAGGGGCTGGGCGGTGGCCGGCGTCGGCCTGGCGGTGATCCTGTGGGTGGCGCTGCTGAAGCCGTTGCCCCTGCGCTGGCTGGCGGAGGACCGCTCGCACGATTGGGCCGTGCATGACCAGGGGCTGGCCTGGCTGCAAGCGCCGCAGCAGGATGGCGCCGTCGTCGGCATACTGGGCGAGACGGTGCTCCTCAAGTATTTCCAGGTGAGCCAGGGCCTGCGGCCGGATGTGCAGCTTTTCCCTGCTGATGATCAGCAGGTGCGTCTGGACACGGTTCGCTGGCTGGTGGGCAAAGGAACGCCCACGTATCTGACGCGGCCTCTGGCCGGTGTGCCGGAGCGCTTTGCGCTCGACGCCGCCGGGCCCCTGATCCATGTGTCGGCTCTGGCCCAGACCGCCCCGAGCAATGGCTACGGGCGAGAACTCTTGCCAGGGCTACACCTTCTCAGTTGGCAGCCGGCAGCGGCGGAGGAGCACGGCAGGGCCTATGTAAACATGCGCGTCAGTTGGCTCGTTACCCAGCCACTCGGCCGCTCACTGAAAGTCTCGGCCCGCCTTTCCCGTGACGGCCAGGTGGTCGCCAGTCTGGACACGATCCCGGTGCACAACGCCTACCCGACCACCTACTGGCGGCCGGAGCCGCCACAGACAACGCACGTGATAGATGACGACTATCGTATCAACATGCCGGTGGGCGACCCGGGTGGCCCGGTGGACGTAACGCTGATCCTGTACGATGCCGAGAGCGGCGCCGAAGTGGCGCGCGTTGGCCTGGGCACGGAGAGCGTCGCCGCCAGTGCCGGCCCGCGTTCGCTAGCGGAGTGGCAGTTGCGGCCACGCCCGGCCCAACTCATCGGCGGCTATGCCCTGCTTGCGACAAGCCTCCAGGCGAGCACCGTGGCCAAGCCGGGAGATGTGCTACCGGTGGAGCTGCTCTGGGCCAACGATGGTGCTCCAAGCTCCGGCGACCTGCCTCTGTCGCTTGTTCTGGAACGTGGCGGCAAGGTCGTAGCCAGCCAGCCCGTTGCCCTGAGCTACGATGGCTGGCGTCCGCACACCTACCTGCGTCAGGCAGCATCGTTCGCGCTTCCGGCCAACCTGCTTTCCGGCCGCTATCGCCTCATCCTGGCTGGTAGCCCGGCGCGGCGGGCTATGTTTGCCAGTTGGGCCTGGCCGCCACTGTCCGGTAGCCTGCCGCTGGCTATGGTCGAGGTGCGCGCGCGCGAACATGACCTGCAGCCCCCCAAACCGCAGCAAACGGTGGACATCACCCTCTCTGGCCCGGAAGGAGCCGTTGCCCGCATGGTCGGCTATGACTTGGACAGGCAGGGCGACCTGCTAGAGTTGAAGCTGTACTGGCAAGCCCTGGCCCAGCCTGGGGAGAGGCTGAAAGTGTTCGTGCACTGCGTGGATCAGGGCGGCACGATCGTGGCCCAGGACGACTCCGAGCCAGCTGGGGGAGCGGCCCCGGCCTCATCCTGGGTCCAGGGCGAGTACATCGCCGACGCGCACCGGTTGGTGCTGCCCGCTGCCGCCAGCGGTCCACTGCGTATACTGGTGGGGATGTACGGCCCGGACGGACAGCGGCTGGCTCCTTCCGTGCCTGCGCCTGGAGAGAGCGGCGCCGTGCTGCTTGCCGAGATCAGACATTAGGCTGCGGTCCGAGTGGTGCTATCCTCGAGGAAGTCGCCCCGTCGGCGGAGCCTGATGGGCTGGCAGCACCTGGCCCTTGCCGGCATCACCCTCGCAGGGCTGGCGCTGCGTCTCTACCGGCTCGGCGATGCCAGCGTCTGGTGGGATGAGGGCTGGAGTGTCTGGCTGGCGCGGATGAGCCTGGCTGGGGCGGCGCTGCGCACGGCATATGACACCAACCCGCCTCTCTATTACTGGCTGCTTCACCTGTGGCGGCTAGCCGCTGGCGAAGGCGAGTACGCCATCCGCTTCTTGTCCCTCTTGCCAGGGGTCGCGCTCATTCCGGTGGTGTACCGGCTGGGACGGCGGCTCGAGTCGCGCCTGGCCGGCCTATTGGCAGCGGCCCTGGTCGCGATCAGCCCCTTCATGATCACCTGGTCGCAACAGGCGCGCATGTACTCGCTGCTGGCGCTGCTGGGCGCCGCCAGCACTGACCTGGCGCTGCGCCTGTGGCAGCGTGGCCGCTGGCGCGATTGGCTGGCCTACGTTGGCTGCGCCTTGGCCATGCTGCTCACGCACAACCTGGCGGCGCTCTTTCTTCTGGTCCAGAACGGCCTGTGGTTGCTGAACCTATGGCGTGGTGAGAGGAAAGAAGTGTGGCGCTGGCCGCTTGCCCAGGGTGCGCTGGTTGTCGGCATGGTGCCGTGGCTCATGGTGTTCCTGCCGCGCATGCCCACCTGGTCTGTCGCTGAGCCAATACATCTGTGGCCCTTTCTCTACAACTACTGGGGCGCCAGCGTGCGCGGCAGCACCGTGCACATCGAGCAGTCAGCCTTGCTGCTGGCTGTTTCTGGCCTGGCCCTGCTCGCCTCCGCCTGCGCCTACGTTCTTGCGCCTTCGAAGGGTGAGGATCGCCGGCGTTTGGCGCCGCCATTCGCTGCTTTGGCGCCGCCATTCGCTGCTTTGGCGCCGCCTCTTGCCGTGTTCCTACTTTCCCAGCCGCGGCACTTCTTCTACGCGCCCAAGCCTGAACCGCGCTACCTGAGCGCCTTTGCGCCGCTCTTGTATCTGTTCTGGGCAGGCGGCCTGGCCAGCGCCTGGTCGTGGCTGAAGGGCAGGCTGCGCGTGATCGCGGTGCTGCTACTGGGCGTCAGCCTGGGCAGCCTGGCCAGTTCGCTGCCTGGCCTCTACGCCGGCCGCTACATCACCGACGACTACCTCTCGCTCGCCTGCACTTTGCGCACTTATGTTCAGCCTGATGACCTGGTGTTGCTGCACACCGATAGCGATTGGCCCGTGTTCGCCTATCACTACGCCGGCGCCTGGCAGGGCGTGCCGAACAGCGTCGCCTGGAACGACCAGTCGGCCAGCAACTACCTGCACCAGTTCCTGCCGGGCAGAAGAGTGGTCTGGCTTGTGCTTACGCCCGACGCTTTGCGGGCCGACCCGAAACACAGCATCGAGGGGGCGGTAGAAGCCTGGTGTGGAGTGACGGACTGCATTCGTGATCGGTGGGATTTCGGCACGCGCAGCCTGATACGTCTTGCCGAGGGCACTCCCTTGCCGCGCCCGGCCCTGATCGCAGCGAGACTCCGTACGGGTTTGTCGAGCCTGAATGGTGCCTGGTGGCCCTATGGACGCGGACGCAGTGGCGACCAGTGGCAGGCGTATCTGTGGTGGCAGGGCACAGGCGCCGCACCCAGCCTGGCGCTTGTGTCCGGCGGATCCACGGTGGTCACGGCACCGCCATCGGCTGAGCCGGCGCAGGCAGGCGGCCTGGTGCGCCTCTCCTACCGCCTTGCGCTGCCAGAAACAGGGCGGTACCGGGTTGTGGTCATTGCTGGCGAACGGGCGCTTTCCTTGACCGAGCTAAGGGTGGGCCCGGCACCTTCGCCCGGGCCGGCAGTCAGCAACACTGGACGGCAGCCTGTCCAGGCTACATTCGGCGACGTTGCCGATCTCGAAGGCTATGCGCTCGAGCCTGGCTCCCTCAAGCCGGGCGGGCAGCTATGCGTCACTCTGTTCTGGAGAGCGAGTGGGCCGGCGCCTCGGCCGTACACCGTGTTCGTGCACTTATTGGGCACGACCTACAACGCGCGCCAGAACAACTTTCTCTGGGGGCAGCACGATGGCCAGCCGGCACAGGGGGACCGGCCGATGACCGGCTGGCGAGCGGGCGAGGAGGTGGCGGACCGCCATTGCCTGCGCGTCAATGCCCAGGCGCCATCGGGCGATTACGCCATCGAGGTCGGCCTGTACGACCCAAGCAGCGGCCAGCGCCTGCCAGTCACCGCTGGCGGCCAGGGCGATCGCATCATCCTGGTACGCTTGCCTCTGGCGCGTTGAGACGGCCAGCCCTCATTGACGCAGTCAGGGCAAAGCCTGCCCCTTGAGGAAGATCGCCTTCAACTCCTCTGGCAGGCCGTAGCGCCAGATCGCTTCGACGACTTCAGCGATCGGGTAGACTACCCTGATGATCTCGGCCCTCACGTGGGCGTGCCCGGGCCCATCTGAGCTGACATGCAGCATGGCGTAACAGGCGCGGGGGTCGCGCGCCGGGCGGCCGGTGCTGCCTGGGTTCACGAACAGCCTGCCGGCCGCCTGGCGCACGAAGGGGAGGTGCGTGTGGCCGACGGCGATGACGTGCGCGTCGGTCATGCTGGCGTACTCAGCCAGGCGCTCAGCCGGTGTATTGGCGAACACAGCTTCGTTGTCGCGCCGCGGGCTGCCGTGGCAGAGCAGGAGGGAGACAACGCCAACGCTCACCTGCCGCCTAGGGGGCAGCTGCGCCAGGTAACGGCGGTTCTCGGGCGTTATCTCCGCTGCCGTGAACTCGATGGCAGCCACGCGCGCCGGGTGCTTTCGCCGCCGCACGTGCTCGATGCGCTCCTCGAAAGCGATCACGTTGCGATCGAAATTGCCCCGGATCGAGATGACACCGTACTGGATGAGGAGGCCAATCGTCTCATTGGGGAAAGGTGCCTCACCAACACTGTCACCCAGGTTGTACAACTGGGTGGCGCCGCGACCGATGGCATCGGCCAGCGCTGCCCGCAGCGCCGGTGCGTTGCCATGGATATCGCTGAAGATTGCCACCAGAGTGGGATTGGCGGTAGGTGCGGATGCTTGAGCGCCCTCGAGTTCCGGCGTGCTTCCTTGTGCTACCAGAGGACCACTCCTATCAATGTAGATTGCCTTGAGAAGGGAGAGCGAACTGGCTGCAGCCCGGCCCCCGGCTCAACTCGCGAGAGCTAGCCCTCCCTCGAAGGCTGGCCCTCGGTTCCTGCCGCCGCCTTCCGCCGCGGCCGGCACTTGAGCCTGTTGCCCGGGCCCAGCCAGCCACGGACTCTCTTCCTGCCCCGGCGCGAGAGCAGGCCTGGCCTCAGCCTGACGTAAGCCCGGTACTGGCGCCAGGCCTGGCGCTTCAGGGCGCGTCGCAGGCGGCGGCGCGCGGCAGCGACCGCCGGGTCGGCTGCCTCGGGCAGGCTCTCGACGTAGGCGAGTTGCGTCTGCGCATCGTGCAGGAGGCCGAGCGTATCCTGGATGTCTTTACAGAGGCGGACGAAGTCTGTCAAGCGGTCCCGGTAGAGAGAGGCGAAGAACTCGGCGGCGTAGCGGACGCGCTTGCTTGCGATGCGCACTCTGTGGAGCTTCAGTGGGTCAGTGCCGGCCGCCTCCGCCTTGGAGCGGACATCGCGCAGCAGACGGCGCAGGGACTTGTCAGCGAATCGGCTCACACGCCCCTGCTTGTGGCCTGCCAACGCTTCGGCAGGCTGGTGCAGAAACTCGGCGAGCGCGCTCTTGAAGGCAGTGTAACGCTCGGATGCCAGTGCCTGCACGAGAGCTTGCTGCTCCTTGAGCTTGGCCGCTTCGCGCTCCTGGATTATCGCCTCGAGCACCGTGCGGTCGCTTTCGGGCGCCTTGCGGCTGTAAGCACGCAGCCAGAGGAGGAAGACGTCGAGGTCACGGACACGGCCGAGGAGTTCGCCCAGCCAGGTAATGTCGCGCTCGAATGACCTCATGGCGCGACGGCTGAAGGCCCTGCCGAAAACGAGCATGGCACTGCGGAGCCGCCGGCTGGCTATGCGCATGTCGTGAAGAGCTTCTGGGTCGCGCCCCGAGGCTGTGCCCGGTTCGCTGGCGAGCAGATGCGCTAACTGGGAAGACAGCACCACCATTCCGGCCTGGGTGGGGGAGAGGCAGGGGTCAAGAGCCGGAGTAGCTGCATCGGCCGCCCCGGCCTGCCCCGTGGGCGCCTCGCTTTGCGCAGGCTTTGGCCGTGGGAGCGATGTGCCGTGCTCGAGGTCCGGACCCTGTGCTTGGCTGGCTGTTGCCATGGCAGTCATCTCCCCGGGGCCCGGGACGGCCGCTAGTTCGCCGCCTGGCCGCTAGGTGCTAATGAACCTCGGGTGCCGGCTGGCCGCCCTCGGCAGGCCGAGCCAGGCGTTGCCGACGGGAAAAGCCAGCTACGTGTCTGCTCTGCTCATTTGGCGCGGAGCAGGCTCAACTGGCTCGGCGTCAGTAGCCATTCGAGGCTGGCGCAGTGACCGAAGCGCAACGCCTCGGCGCTCAGCTTGCACAGGCCACCCTTGCGCATCACCAGGCTGACCTGCCAGCTACCGGAGATGAGGACGCCGGCGAGCTGGCTCAGGCTGGGCTCGTGACCGACAAGCAGGATGCTGTCGCAGGCCGAGTGATCGCGGTTGAGTTCCTCGATCAGGTCCTGGCCGTTACCTTCGGGAGCCAATGCTTCTGAGAAGCGCAACTTGTCCGGCGCCTGCAAGGCTTCAGCCACGATGTTGGCCGTCTGGCGGCAGCGGAGGTAGGGGCTGGAGAGGATAAGGTCAAAAGTGAGCCCCAGGCGCCGCATGCCACGAGCGGCACGGCGCATCTTCCTCGCGCCCTCAGCGGTGAGTGGGCGATCGGCATCGTCCTCGTAGCCCGGGCTGCCCCGGTCCACGGCGATGGCATGCCTGAGCAGGTATAGGTCCATCAGCAGCCTCCATGGCAGTTTTGTCGGCTCTGCTGAGGCCAGGCACCGAAGGCGAGGCAGCCGGCCGCCCGGCTGTGGGCTGGCAAACCAGCGGCAAAGGCCGCAGCCATTTCCTTTCGCGGGTTGCCTGCCATGCCGCCCGTGAGAACTGCGATGCAGCGGAGGTCATGGGCCATGCCGGCAGGCTCATTGGGCACTGAAGCCACCTACGCTGACAGCCTCGCCCACCGGGAGGCGGCAACTTCTCGCCAGTGGAACTTGGCGGCAATGCTACACAGCGCCGCTAGCGGCTGTCAAGCCGGTCACCACTGAGCGCTGCAGCGAGGCTAGCCGGCAGCCTCGGTAACCTCGGGTTTCGCTTGCGCCCTCTCCCCGCGACGGCGCGGCGTCACCACGGGCCGGCTGGCGGCAGGAGGATTGTAGACGGTGGAATGAGGTGGCACGGATTCCACCAGCCAGACGTTCCCACCGATGACAGAGTTGTGCCCGATGACAGTGTCACCGCCAAGGATGGTCGCCCCCGCGTAGACAATGACATCGTCCTCAATCGTAGGATGCCGCTTGACGCCTTGCATGGACCTGGCCACGCTCAGGGCGCCGAGTGTCACTCCTTGATAGAGTTTGACGCGGTTCCCGATGGTCGTCGTCTCGCCGATCACAATGCCAGTGCCGTGGTCAATCGAGAAGGAATGGCCGATGCTCGCCCCCGGGTGTATGTCAATGCCCGTCAGGCTGTGGATGTGCTCGGTCATGATGCGCGGGAGGAGTGGCACTTCCCTCTGGTAAAGGAAGTGAGCCAGGCGATAGACGGTGATGGCGGCAATGCCAGGGTAGGCGAGGATGACCTCGCTACTACTGCGCGCTGCGGGGTCCCCGGACAGAGTGGCTTCGACGTCCAGCTGCAGTAGAGCACGTATCTGCGGCAGTTCGCGCAAGAGATCCAGGGCTATCTGCCTCGAGCGTTCCTGGCAGGCAGGGATGCGTTCGCAATGTCCGTTTTCGCGGCACTCGTAGCACAGGCAACGGTTGATCTCCTCGCTCAGGTGGCGGTAGATCCAGACGACTCGCTCGCCCGTGAGGTATGGCAGGGTCGTCGCCTCTACGGGGCTCTGATCGTAGAAACCTGGAAACAGGACCTTCCTCAATGCCTGGAGGATGTCAACAATATGCTCTTGCGAGGGCAGGTTGGCACCGCCGACATGGTTGATGGCGCCCACGCTGTCGTATGATTGCAGCAAAGACTCCACGATCTTGCTGATCTGGCCCGACTCACTCATGCTAACTCCTTCCATCCAGTCACAAATGTGCCAACAGCACTGTGGCGCAGCCTGGCGGCGCCATGGTCGCGGCAGGTGGGTCCAGCTGCATGGCCTGGCTGCCCGGCAGTCATCAGGCCTGGGGCACGACCTCGATCACGCCCGAGACCATGCCCATCCAACAACTGAACTTGTAGCGGCCTGGCTTTGGCGGCGTGAACTCCTTCACCGTGGTGCTTCCTGGCTGCAGATCAACGCGGCCCGGGAAGAGGCCCCGGGCGACGAGTGAGTTCGTGCAGCCGCTTGTCCCCGTGTCTCGGATCTCCCAGCGGACGGGGATGCCAGCGCGGACGATTAGGTGGCTGGGGGTGTAGCCGGAAGCACTGGCATCCATCTTGAGCACCTGCACGCCCCCGACCACGGGCGGCAGGCCGAGGTCACTCTGGCCTGTGCTGGCAGCACCCGCAGCCGGCGTGGGCAGGCTGGAGAAGACCTGTGCCTGACCGGTGGGCAGGCCGAGCCCTGCCAGGCCGACAGTGCCTGCCGGCGGCCGCGCGTGGCTCAGGCTGACATCGCTCAGGCTGGGGAGGCCGAGGGCATTGGCCTGGGCGTTCAGGTTGTACAGGGCGAAGAACATGACGAGTATGGCGGCGACCCTCTGAAAGTGGGCTGAGAGGCGTGGTGTAGCAATGAGTTGCGTGCTGGCCAGACCGATGGCGAACAGCATGGGCACTGTGCCCAGAGCGAAGGCACCCATGGTGAGCGCGCCCTGTAGCGGGCTTGCGGCGAGGATTGCCAGCCCCTCGGCGGTCAGCGTGAAGCCGCACGGCAGTAACAGCGTCGCGGCGCCAGCAGCAAAGGGCATGAGAAAGCGAAGAGAACCTGGCTCGCGCAGGCTGAGAAGGGCGAGTCGGCGCGGAGCGCGCACCTGGAGCCAACGTGGCAGCCTTGCGCCGAGCATCTGCAGCGCCAGAGTGATCATGATGAGCGAGGCCAGCACGCCGATCCCACTTGACAGCCCTGGAGACAGGCGCAGGCTAGCACCGATGCCGCCAAGCAGGGCCCCGAAGCCGACGTAGGAGGCCAGCCTGCCGCAGCTGAACAGCACTGCCGGCTCCACTCGCTGCCGAGCTGAGCCCTGCCCGGGGTAAGCCCTTGCCCATTGTTTGGCAAGCGAGAGTACGATGCCACCGGCAAGGGCGGCGCAACTGGACACCCCGGCGAGAAGCCCCAGCGTCAGCATCGCCGGCAGCGAGGCCGCCGAGCGCACGTCCGCCAGACTGCCCAGCCCCAGCCGGCTCAGCCCCAGGAACAAAGCGATGCCTACCACGGCGACAGCCACGGCAGCCAATCTCTCTCTGACGGGCTGGCTCCAGGCGCCTGGCCTCTCGGAGAATGTGTAGCCGTCGGCGGCGAACAGGCAATTCAACTCGTCAACTGTAGGAACGGCGCCGTCACACTCCAGCCTCACCTCGCCGGTGGCGAGAGAGGCGGTGACCGACTGCACCCCCTTGCGGTGGGAGAGCTTGCGCTCCACCAGGAGCTCGCAGTTGGGGCAGTGCATGCCGCGGACGTGGAAAACGCGTGTCTGCTTGCCGGACGGTGCGTCGCGACCTGCGGCCATGTTCGAGCGACCCTCCCGTTGGCTCCACCACAATCGTTGGAGCCAGGATCACAAGCGTACACAGCCTACAATAGATTAGCGCAATGGTCAACTATTCGTGCGCAGACTTACCGGTTGGCTGGCGGGCTGCTGTTCCGGCGGCCTGGCCGGGATTACCTCGACCAGGCCGGGCTGACGTTGTTGCGGGCGCCGCTCGTGACGGGAATCGGCTCTTTGCCCTCGGCGCCCCCGAAGACAAGGTAAGTGTATATGTCCCAGTCGCCAGCGGCGTCAGAGGCAAAGGCGATTGACTGGCTATCCGGCGACCAGGTGGGCTGGCGGTCATCGGCAGAGTCGGCGAGAACGCGCCGTTCCTGACCTCCCCCGGCGGGCATGACGTAGATCTGGAACTTGCCGGTGCGGTCGGAAGCGAAGGCGATGTACTTGCCATCAGGTGACCAGGCGGGGAATGTGTCATTGGCGTCGTTGTTGGTGAGCCGCTTGATGCCGCTGCCGTCCGCGTTGATCACGTACAACTCGTCGTTCCCATCTCGCCTGGAAACGAATACCAGTTGACTGCCGTCAGGCGCCCAGGCAGCGTAGGCGTTGTCGCTCTTGGCCCTAGTGAGGTTGACGAGGCCGCTGCCGTCGGGGTTCATGAGCCAGACGTTCCAATAGCCGTCACGGTCACTGTGGAAGGCGATGCGTTTCCCATCCGGCGACCACGCGGGGTAGACGTCATTAGCGGGGTCGTCGGTGAGGCGGCGTACGTCACTGCCGTCCGCCTTCATCGTGTAGATCTCCCAGTTGCCGTCGCGCTTGGACGAGAAGGCCAGATGCGTGCGGTCGGGGGACCAGGAGGCGCCGCCATCCTCTGAGGGGTCGTTGGTGAGGTTGACGACGCCGCTGCCGTCCGGGTTGGCGACGATGATCTCGTAGTTGCCGCCCCGGTCGGAATCGAACGCGATCTTGGCTGGGCCTGCAGTGGCGGGCCCGGCAGTGGCTGTAGCCTCCGCTACCTGGCCGCGGTCAACGACTGCTTCTCCCTGACAGTCGTTGTTCTGCAGCAGCGGCTGGGCGTTGTCCGTGATATAGATGCCCTGGCCGAGGTTGCCGCTGCAGCGATTGCCGCCGGCCGTGCCAGCAGCCGAATCCCAATAGGCCAGGCCGGAATCCCCGTTATCGTTGAGCGTGTTTCCTTCCAGGCTGGGTTTGGCTTCGCCGAGGATGCCGATGCCATCCACCTTGTTGCCGGAGCACTCATTGTTGCGGGCGATGCCACCGCCCTTGCCGAAGTAGGCGATGCCGCACTGGGTGTTCTCGCTGCAGTTGTTGCTCTCGAGGGTCGGATGGGCGCTTTCTTTGACGATGATGCCATGCAGATCGTTAGCGATGCACTGATTGTGCCTGGCGGTGCCGGCTGACGTGCCCAGGTAGGCGATGCCATTCTCGCCGTTGTTGTGGCAACGGTTGCCCTCGAGCGTCACACTGCTGTTGCCGAGCAGTAGTATCCCGTTCAGTCCGTTCTGGGCAACCTCGCAATCCTGGACACTGCCCCTGGCGTTCGTCAGGGTCAGGCCGTTGCCTAGCTTGCCCTCGTCCCCCTGCAATGCACCGCCCTCAAAGCTGCAACCGCGGATGTCTACGGTGGCGCCTGAGACCTGTACGACGTCAGAGGGTGTGTCGCCCAGGTGCTGGAAACTGATGCCGGAGGCGCGAAAGGTGACATTGCCGCGCACGCTGAGCACGGCCGGCCCGACCTCGGAGGAGACGATCGTCTTGCCGACGCCCGCGCCTGCGAGTGTAAGGGAACGGGAGATGGTGTAGCTCTTGGCCAGCGTGTATGTCCCTGCGCCAAGCGTGATTGTGGCGCCATCTTGGGCGGCGGCCAGGGCCTGCATCAAGTCCGGGTAATCGCCACTGCCATCAGCGGCGAGGCGGATGTCCCGTCCGTCCTTCGTCGCCGTTGCCGGCAAGGCAGTGGGGCTGGCAGTGGGTTGGAGTGGCGCGGCGGATGGCGATGGTGCCGCTGTAGCCGTCGCTGCAGGCGGCGTCGCCTGAGAGACTGGCGCGAGTGGAGCGCAAGAGAGAAGGACTAAGCCGGCGACCAGACACAGGAGAACGGCGATACCGCTGTTGGTTCTGCCTTGACCAACCATAGACCGCCCCCTTGCGTGAGTCTGGCCCACTTATAGGCGGGCCATCGGCCTGGGTCAAGCATTTGGGCGGATGGGCTCATCCCAGGTGTGTTTGTGTGCCTGGAGTATAATGTAGGGGAGTTAGCAATCGCTGGCCATAGATTCGCAGACCGATGGCCAGCTAGGAGGCGATTTGTATGATGTGGCGTTGGGGTTTCGGCCCGATCTTCATGTTCCCCGGCATGCTTCTCGGCGGTCTGTTCCTGCTGCTGTTGGTGGTAGCTCTGGTCGTCCTGATCGCTGGCGCCAGCAGCCGGCCTGCTCAGCCAGGTGGTGCGAGCGCTCGGACGACGGAGCGCGAACTCATGGACATCGTCCGCCTGCGCTACGCTCGGGGTGAGATCACGCGCGAACAGTTCGAGCAGTACCAGCGAGACTTCCAGGCGGCGCCTGGTCCTACGCCGCCAGCTGCACCGACAGCTTCGGCCTGATGGCGGCAGCTGCCTGCCGCAGGTAGGGCAGGCGGTGTGTTTTCCTCGCCCCGCGGAGAGCTTTGCCTCTAGCCTTGCCCGAGCGCCAAGCGTACCAGGTGCCAGGGCAAGGTGGCGGCAAGGCGGAACATGACTGTTCCGTGGCCGATGCGGTCCTCCAGGCAATCAGCGAAAGCGTGGGTGGCGGACGGGTTGCGCACGCCAAGCAACCAGCAGGCGCGCGGAAAACGATAGAACAGCCTCATCAGGGACTCGCCGTGGCGATGGGAGCCAGCGATGCTCTGGCGGACGGCGTTCGGATAATCTTCGGGTTTGCCGGCGATCACTGCCTGGGCGGCGAGGCGCCCGCTCTTGATCGCGAAGCGGATACCTTCGCCATCGAATGGGTCAACCAGGCGAGCGGCGTCACCAACCAGGAGTGCGCGGCCCGCGCCTAACGGTTGAGCCGGGTCATAGATTGGCAGCGGCCAGCCCCGCACCTTGGCACCGTTGAGACTCAGGCCGTGATTGGCAAGCGCGCGCTCGAGCACTGTCGGCAGATGAGTGTGGCCGTCGGCAACGCTCCCGCGCCTGAACTGGCCTACGCCCACGGACAGATGGTCGCCCTTGGGAAACACCCAGAGGTAGCCGTAAGGCAGGTCGCCAAAGGCGAAGAGCGGCGCCTGGCGGTAGGCGGCAGCTATGTGCGGCGGGGCCTGGATCTCGGCCTCGATCGCGACCGCTCGAGGGGGGTTGCGCCGCAGCCCCAGGGAGCGAGACACCACTGAGTTCGCGCCGTCAGCGCCAATGAGATACGCGGCGCTGAAAGGGCCATCGTCGGTCTCGACTTCGAAATGATTGCCGACCTGGCGCACAGCCCGCACCGGCGTGGCGTCCCTGACTTCAGCCCTCGCCTGCGAAAGCAATGAGGCATCGAAGCGCTCGCGCCGCACAGAGACCATGCGGCGACCAGCAAGCGGGACGTGCACACGCCGCTGGCCGAAGGCGTAGGTGACCGCTTCGACCTCGTTCTCGACCACACCTTCTAGGGACGGCGGCAATTGCTGGAGCAGCCTGGCTGAGAGCATGCCGCCGCAGGGCTTGGCTCGGGGCAGCCGCTCCCGTTCCAGGACTAACACGCGCAGGCCTGCTCGGCCAAGGAAGAAAGCGGCGGACCCGCCTCCTGGGCCGGAGCCGACCACGATGGCATCATAGATCCGTCGCACGCACTGACCTCGTGAACCTCAAGGGGAATCGCGTGCCCATTTTGGCACCGAAGTCGGTTGCCGTCCAAATCCGCATTGCCGCGCTGAGGAAGACAAGAGGACAGCGATGAACGCGGGTGCACGGGGATACGCAGAGAGAGCTTGCGCATCCGATGGGCGTATATCCGCTCCCTCTTGCTTCAGCGGAGAATGCTCTTGGCGGTCGGCTGGAGCGAGAGAGCCTGTCGCAGGCACCGCTTTCATGCCCTGTGGTTCCCGACGCGGTATGTGACCGCCCTGCTACGCTGTTGCTGCCTCTGATAATTCTATGCGAAAATGAAGGATGCCCCAGGGGCTTCTGGAGATGGTTCATGGCTTACACAATTGCAGTGAGTGGCAAGGGCGGCACGGGCAAGACCACTATCGCCGCCCTTCTGATAGACACGCTTACCCATAACGGGAATGGCGAGTTGCTCGCCGTTGATGCTGATCCGGCGAGCAACCTTAACCTGGCGCTGGGCCTGCCGCTCGGGCGTACTGTGGGCGACATACGTGAACAGGCGCTGGACCTTGCGCACAGCAACAAGTTCCCGGCGGGGATGAGCAAGCAGGATTACCTCGATTACGAGATTCAAGACCTGCTCGTGGAGAGCGACAGGCTGGACCTGATCGCTATGGGTCGCCCTGAGGGCCAGGGCTGCTACTGCGCCGCCAACAACATGCTGCGTGCCATCCTGGATCGCCTCTCGCGCTCGTATCGCTACGTTGTGATAGACACGGAAGCGGGCATGGAGCACCTGAGCAGGCATACGACTCGGGATGTTGACTACCTGCTGCTGGTGAGCGACCCAATCGTGCGCGGTGTCGCCTCGGCTGGGGTCATGGCGCGCATGGTGCCGCAACTGCAGATTCGCGTTGAGCGCATAGGGTTCGCCCTGAATCGCGTGCCGGGTGGCGACATCGCCAACCTGCCGCCGGAGATACCGGCCACAATCGAGCAGCAAGGCCTGGAGTTGGTGGCCGTCTTGCCGTCGGACCCGGCAGTGGGGGCCCTGGACGCCGTTGGCCGGCCCATCATTGACCTGCCGCCGCAGTCGCCTCTGCGTCAGGCTGTCGAGGCGCTGGTCAGCAGCGTGATTCTCAGCTAGCATGGATGCGAAGGCGGGTGCGGTGGCTACGGCTGCCTGGCTGCCTGCCGAGCGATCACCCACAAATCACAGCCAAGGGTTACCAGCGTGAGAAGCTTACGTTTTGTGTTCGCCTACGCGCGTGGCTACGTTTGGCCCCTCGTCGCCACCGTCGTGGCCATGGTTCTGCTTGTCGCTCTCGACCTGACCGGGCCGCTGATCGTGCGCCGGTTGATAGAGGCCGTACAGGCAGGCATGGACAGCCATTCCGTCGGCCTGGCAGCACGTCTGGCTCTCATCCTCCTGGGTGTGTACCTGCTCAAGGCAGGGCTGCAGTTTGTCAGCAGTTACGAAGGTCATGTCGCTGGTTGGGGCGTCGTGGCGGACGCGCGGCGGCACATCTACGAGCACGTGCAGCGCTTGACCCTGCGCTTCTACGAGGACCAGCAGACGGGCCAGCTAATGTCGCGGGTCATCAACGACACCAACCTGTTTGAGAGCCTGATCGCCCACGCCATCCCGGGCGTCATGGTTAATGCTCTCACCCTTTTCGGGGTGGGCGCTATCCTGACCGTGCTCAACTGGAAGCTGATGCTGCTCACCCTGGTGCCGATGCCGCTGGTGATCGTGGCTATGCGCACCTTCGCCAAGTATGTCCGCCCCGCCTTCCGCGACCGCCAGAAGGAGTTGGGCAGGCTGAACGCTTCTATCAACGATAACTTCTCTGGCATTCGCGAGATCAAGGCTTTCACGCGCGAGGAGTCCGAGGTTGAGCGGGTCACGGCCGTCATCATCAGCTATCGGGACTCAATGCTGCGGGCCCTGCGGTTGATGGCCACCTTCAGCCCATTCATCGAGTTCACTTCCTCGCTGGGCTACATTGTTGTCGTCTATTTCGGCGGCATCCTGGCTTTTCGGCAGGTGCTGCCGATCGCGGATCTGGTGGCCTTTTTCCTCTACCTGAACATGTTCTACCAGCCTGTACGCAACCTGTCTGGCATCTGGGAGCAGATTCAGGAGGCTCTGGCTGGGGCCGATCGGGTGGCCGAGCTGCTGAAGGAAGAGCCGGAGGTCCTGGAGCAGGAAGGCGCCGCTGCGCTGAGCGAGCGCGCCAAGGGGCATCTCGTTTTCAATGACGTATGCTTCCGCTACACCGATGAGGACCCGGTGTTGGAGCACGTCAACCTGGACATTCCGGCTGGCAACGTGGTCGCCCTAGTCGGGCCAACTGGCGTGGGCAAGAGCACGCTGGCGAGCCTCATTCCTCGTTTCTACGACGTGCGCTCGGGAAGCATCACGCTCGATGGGCGCGATATCCGCGAGATTACGCTTAAGAGCCTGCGGGAGCAGATAAGCATCGTGCTCCAGGACGTCTTTCTCTTTCACGGCACGGTGCGCGACAACATCTTGTTCGGCAGGCCAGACGCGAGCGATGAGGAGATCATCCGAGCCGCCAAAGTGGCTAATGCTCATGAGTTCATCGAGCAATTGCCCAATGGCTACGACACACTGATCGGCGAACGGGGCGTTAAGCTTTCCGGTGGGCAGAAGCAGCGCATTTCCATCGCTCGCGCCCTGCTCAAGAATGCCCCAATCCTCATCCTGGATGAGGCCACGTCCTCCGTGGACACAGAGACGGAACTGCTGATCCAGCAGGCGCTTGAGCGCCTCATGGCTGGGAGGACGACGATCATCATCGCGCACCGGCTGAGCACGATCCGCAATGCCGACCAGATCGTGGTGCTTGCTGGCAACGGCATCGCTGAGCAGGGCACTCACGAACAACTCATGGCACGCGACGGCCTCTACCGGCGCCTTTGCGAGATCCAGACGCGCTTCGACGACACGCTGGCTGCTTCCTTGGGGCGGGACGAGGTGCAGCCGCGCCGGTGGGCTGCCGGCGCCTAGCCGCGTTCCCTGAGGATTGCCCAGGGCCAGCGCTCGCCGTGCCGGGCTAGCCTCGCCTGGGCAACGGGCTGGCCGCCCGGATACTGGCCCAAGCCGCCCGGTAGTACATCGTGAGCGACGTCCCGGCGGCTGGCCACGGGAGTGTGGGAAGGTGTATCTGGCCCTGGCGCGCATGGGCTTCCAACGTCAACTTGCCTATCGGACGGCCAACCTGGCCGGGCTGGCGACCAACAGCTTCTTCGGCCTGCTGCGCGCTTATGTGCTGATCGCTCTGTATGGCGCTCGCCCGAGCGTGGCCGGTTATTCCTTGCCGGCTGCCATCACCTACACCGCACTCAGCCAGGCGCTGATCGCCTATATCGCCATCTGGTCCTGGTGGGACATCATCCGTACTTTTCGCACTGGCGAGATTGCCACGGACCTCTCGCGCCCCTGCGACTATTTCCGCTACTGGTTCGCCCAGGACGTGGGCAGGGCGGCAGCGCAGCTGCTCCTGCGTGGCCTGCCCTTGATCGCGCTGTATGCCGTCTTCTACCGCATCGTGATCCCCGCCACCTTGTTGCAGGTTCTGGCGCTCTTGTTCTCCCTGGCGCTGGCACTTCTGGTGAGCTTCTCCTGGCGCTTTCTGGTGAGCCTCGCGGGGTTCTGGGTTGGCGACGCGACGGGAGTGGGCCGGATGGCCTGGACAGTGGCCACTTTCCTCTCCGGGCAGATCATGCCGTTGGCCATGTTTCCTGCCTGGGCAACTGGCGTCCTGAGAGCTACTCCATGGGCGGCGATGATCAACACGCCCGTAGAGGTCTACCTGGGCCTGGTCAGAGGGCCGCATTTGCTTGCCGCGCTGGCAGTACAGGCCGCCTGGGCGGTCGCGCTGATTGCCTTGGGGCGTTTGCTGCTGCGGGCCGGCGTCGGGCATTTGGCGGTGCAGGGGGGCTGATGCGCAGTCTGCGCCTGTACTTGCGGCTCGTGGGCGTGTCTGTGCGCAGCCAGATGCAGTACAAAGCTTCGTTCCTCACCGACCTTGCCGGCACTCTGTTCGGCAACGCCATCACTTT
>DAOTVV010000078.1:0-5046 GCA_034436255.1 Anaerolineae bacterium | reverse complement strand
GTGACCTGCCAGACGCGCAAGCGCTCATCATCAGTGAGGGCGTAGAACTCGCCCTGGCTACCGGTGGCGAATAGTCCGTGAACGCCACCCGCGATCAGGTGCTCCACCAAGCGCCGCAGCGACGCCTCATTGACGCTTCGCCCGTCAGGGTGCAAAGGCGTCACCATGGCCGGTATGATCCCCCGGATCCGTTCGCGGTGTGTCACCCTGCCTCGACTCCTTCCTACGGCACTAGTTCGGACATCCCAGGCAATGCGCGCGACCTGAGCCCTTGAATCAGGTCGCCGAGGTCGCCCGCTGCCTCGGCTTCTTGCTGCAGCGCTCCGGAACCATCGGGCTGGACCAGGAAAGTGTGCATGCCGGCGGCGCGAGCGGGAGCGATATCCAGCGCCAGGTCGTTGCCCACCATCAGGCACTGGCTCGGCCTCACATCAATCATCGCCGCGATCTCTTTGTAGTACTGCGGTTGGGGCTTAGCATAGTGCATGTTCTCTAGCCCGGTGACCAGGTCGAAGCTGATGTCGCTCAGGCCGGCCCAGGAAAGCCGCGTGGCCACGGCGCAGAGCGGGAACAGAGGGTTGGTGGCGACGACCACTTTCAGGCCCATCGCCTTGGCTTCGAGTACCGCCTCACGGCCACCCGGCATGACGCTCACGTTCTCGCCCAGCTTCGGATACTCGTCGCTATAGAAGCGCCACAAGCGCTCCCAGAAGGCGTCCGCCTGGCTACCGGTGAGCCGGGCGAACTCGATCGAAAATGCCTCGGCATTGTTGAGCTGCGGGTGGTCGTGCTCAATCATGAGAGCACAGGCTTTCACGATCTGGTTCTGTAGCTGCTTCGGGTCAACTGAGGGGCCCAAGAAACGGCCCAGAGCGGCGAAGTAGCGCTCCATGAACCGGTCCGTCCCTGTGCGGAGTAACGTGTCGTCGAGATCGAAGAGGATTGCCTTGAGCATCGTTCACACCGATTCCGTATTTGCCCGAGTATAGGGGCGAGGCCTATCGAGGCCTATCGACAGGATGAAGGCACTGGCCAGGCTTAGCGCTTGGGCTTGGCCACCACCACAACACGATGAGTGTTGTCGGTGTACGGCCAGCACGTCACCAGGGTGAGGCGCTCATCGTCAAAGGGGCCGATCCACTTGGCGTTCTCCCGCCGTTGTTCGAGCGGCATGCCCTTCTCCGGCAGGATCATGTTGTCGGTGACGACGTACGTGTGCGCGACATCTCCGGCATAGACCGTGATCTCATCGCCAGGCTTCAGGTCAACGACGTAGCGGAAGACCTCGCCCTTGATGTTGTGATGGCCCGAGATGACCATATTGCCCTTCTCCCCCGGCCGGGCCGATGTCTTGCTCCAGCCGGCGGCATAGTCGGCGACATCCCAGACCATCATGTCCTGCCCCTCGATTTGCTCCACGTGCCAACCGACCGGCACGACTGGGGCATCGAGCCCGATGGCGGCGCTTACGATGCGCGTGGGCGGCGCCAACGTGGGCGTCGGCGATGGTTCCACCGTGGCCGTCGGGCTGGGCGTAGGGGTCGAGGAAGGAGCTGGGCTAGCTGTGTGCGTCGCCGAGGGAACGGCGGTAGCTGTCTGCGCAGGGCGAGGCGTCCACGTTGCCGTGGCGGTCGCCGTTGCGGTGACAACGGTGGCGGGCGCTGGCGCACTCGTCGCGGCCGTCGGCGTTTCGGCATAAGTTGGCGTGAGCGCCGCCAGAGCCAGGCTGCTGGCACGGCTCGACCCAATGCTGAAGACAAGGCCGACCGCCAGCAGGATTATGCCCACCCAGATGACGATACCAGCGGTAACAGCGACGCGCCGGAACCTATCCTCCGGCTTCTGGCCCTGTTTCACAAATCCCCCGCGCACCTGACTTCGGCGTGATTGTACGTTCGCCCACATTGCCCAGCAAGATCGGTGCCGATCTGGCTGCGGCTGCCCGATCGTTGACCGGCGGCAGCCACTACTCTACAATGGCGGCGTTGAGTTGGGCCGGGGCCGCGACCATTTGCCGCTTGCCGGTCCGGCTGCGTTGAGGTGCGCCGCATGTTTCCGCTCAGAGACACCGTTCGCTCCCGCTCCGTGCCCATCGTCAACTACTTGATCATCGCGACGAATGTGTTCATCTTCTTTTTCGAGGTCTCCCTCGGCCCGGTTGGCCTCGACCGGCTCATCAGGGCGGTAGCGCTGGTCCCTCGTTCTTTTGTCGCCCACCCGGGGGCGGGCCTGGCGACCGTGTTCGCCTCCATGTTCTTGCATGCCGGCTGGCTGCACCTCATAGGTAACATGTGGGCCCTTTTCATCTTCGGCGACAATGTCGAGGACCGCATGGGCCATTCGCGCTACCTGCTGTTCTACCTGTTGTCCGGCCTGGCTGCTGGCATCGTTGATGCTTATGTTCAGCCCTTTTCCTCGATCCCGGTGGTGGGGGCCAGCGGCGCTATCGCCGGGGTCATGGGAGCCTACCTGGTGCTATACCCCACGGCGCGCGTCCTCACGATCGTGCCCCTGTTTTTCCTGCCCTGGCTCGTCGACGTGCCAGCGATCGTCTTCATCGGCCTTTGGTTCCTGCTGCAGCTCGTAAGTGGTGTTGCTTCCTTGACGACTGCAGCCGGTGGCGTGGCTTTCTGGGCACATGTGGGCGGCTTCCTGTTCGGGCTCCTTGCTGTCAAGTTGTTTGCCGCCCGCCCAGCCAACCGGCCCTTCTACCGCGACGAGTACTACCCATGGTGACCAGTGGCGTTCACTGAAGAGCAGTACATTCCCCGGAGGTCTAGATGACGCTGCTTGACCTGTTCTGGATCCTGCTCGTTCTAGCGGCCATCCAGCCGGCGCTCCGGCAGAAGATGCTGGAGGCCGCCCGCAGCAAACTGCTGCATAAGCTCGAACGACGGCGCGGCAGCCGGGTGATCGTTCTCATCCACAGGCAAGAGACATTCAGCCTGCTCGGCTTCCCTGTTATGCGCTACATTGACATTGAGGACTCCGAGGCGGTTCTGCGGGCGATACGCCTCACCGACCCACAGGTGCCGATTGACATCATCCTCCACACTCCCGGCGGCCTGGTCCTCGCTGCCGAACAGATCGCGCATGCCCTGCGGCGCCATCCTGCCAAAGTGACAGTGTTCGTGCCGCACTATGCGATGTCCGGCGGCACCTTGCTCGCCCTGGCCAGCGACGAGATAGTGATGGACGAGAATGCGGTCCTGGGCCCTGTTGACCCTCAGTTGGGAGACTACCCGGCGCAGTCCATCCTCAAGGTCATGCACCAGAAGCCAATCAGCGAAATTGACGATCATACTCTTATCCTGGCCGATGTTGCCGCCAAGGCTGTGGACCAGGTGAAGCACTCGATCAAGGAATTGCTGCTGGGCTCTCGCAGCGAAGAGGAAGCGGACCGCCTTGCGGACGTACTCTCTTCCGGCGTCTGGACGCACGACTACCCGATCGGCGTCGAGGAAGCTCGTGCCCTCGGCCTGAAGGTGAGCACCGACATGCCCATGGAGGTATACGACCTGATGAGCTTGTACCCCCAGACGGGCCAGCGCCGGCCTTCGGTGTTCTACATCCCCGTGCCCTACCGGGCACGCGACGCGCAACCTAATGCAGACAGGCCGCGCCGCTGAGGCGACCATCTCAGCCGGCAATCCACTCGTGTGAGGAGAATGACGATGGATAGACTACGAATCGGCATCATCGGCGCGGGAATCATGGGCCACCAGCACGCCCGCATCGTGCATGAGCACCCGCGGGCGGAACTGGTAGCCGTGGCTGATACTAACGCCTCAAGGGCGAATGAGCTGGCGGGCCAGTTCGGAGCCACTGCCTGTAGCAGCATGGAGCAACTCCTGGGCCAGCCGCTGGATGCCGTTATCGTCGCCGTGCCCGATTTCCTGCACTTCGAGCCGGTCATGGCGGCCCTGGCGGCAGGAAAGCATGTTCTCGTGGAGAAGCCGCTCACCACCGACGTCGCCCAAGGCGAGCGCATCGTCGCCAAGGTTGCAGAGACCGGCCTCAGCCTGATGGTCAACTACAGCAACCGCTGGATATCCTCCTACATGCAGGCCAAACAGGCCATAGACTCAGGCCAGGTGGGCGAGATCCTCTGGGGCTACGCCCGCAAGAACGACACGATCAACGTGGCGACGGACATGCTTGCCTGGTCCGCGGCAAGCACTCCGGCCTGGTTTCTGTCCTCGCACGACATAGACTATGTGCGCTGGTGCATCGGCGCAGAGGCAAGCCAGGTGTTCGCCACCGGCCAGCGACGAGTGCTCACGCAGCTTGGCGTAGACACTTACGATGGCATCCAGGCGCTGGTGCGCTTCGAGAGCGGCGCCGCCTTCATCTTCGAGAGCGGTTGGGTGTATCCCAACACCTTTCCGACGAATGTGGACTCGGCCATCGAACTTGTGGGCTCAAGCGGCGTGATCCATATCGAGCGGGCACGGGAGACGCTGGCCATTGCCAACAAGAGTGGCTACACCTACCCCAAGTCGTCAATGACCATAGAGGTTGCCGGGCACCTGGTCGGCGCTCTGCCCCTCTCAGTCGGCATGTTCGTGGACTCGGTCCTGGCCGGCAAGCAGCCGCCCGTCACCGCCACCGACGGCCTGGAGGTGACCCGCATCGTGGCTGCTATCCACCAGTCAATCGAGACTGGCCAACCGGTCCAGATCCGGCGCTGAACTGGCGAGAGAGGCGCCAGCTGTCGTCTCCTGCGGCCGCAGGTGGCACCGGCGCGTGCTGAGCTGGCCCTCCCTTTTCCGGCCGAGGTTCGCGGGAGGGCTGTGCGGACCCCGGCTTGAGGGCGGGGTGCGACCCCGTCCCTCGCTCACCTCGCTCATTGTCCGAGTTGCCCACTGGACAGGTGGGGTTATGATCACATTGCTCGCGACCGGTGTTGCCGGTCACGTCTAGCGGCCCAAAGGAGGCAGCCATATGCGGCGTACATGGAACGCAGCCAGCATCGTCATCCTGGCGGCCCTGATAGCGATCACGACGGTTCTAACTATGCTCGTGCGCGTGCCGGTGGCACCGACA
>DAOTVV010000077.1:0-5750 GCA_034436255.1 Anaerolineae bacterium | reverse complement strand
AGGCTCATCTCCATGCCAAACACGTCAGCCTGTATCTGCCGCCACAGCTGGCTCCTTGCACCGCCACCAGAGGCGCGAGCCTCGTGCACAGGTATGTTCATTTCCTGGCGCATGATCTCGAGCGAGTCCCGCAGGCTATAGGCAACGCCTTCCATGATGGCCCGGATCACCATGGCGCGGTCCGTACGTGCTGTCACTCCGAACAGGACACCTCTGGCCTGGGGGTCCAAGATGGGGGCCCTTTCCCCCATCAGGTAGGGCAACCACAGCAGCCCTTCGCAGCCTGCCGGGGCCCGGCTCGCCTCTCTCGCCAACAGGTCATAAGCATCCATGCCGGTTGAGGCAGCAACCGCCAGCTCGGCTGCGGCGAAGTTGTCGCGGAACCAGCGGAGCGAAAGGCCGGCCCCCTGGGTCACACCCATGACATGCCACTTCCCGGGAACGGCATGGCAGAAGGTCTGCAGCCGTCCCTGAGGGTCGAGCTTCGGCTCATCTGTAAAGGCAAAAACCACGCCCGAAGTACCGATAGTGGAGGAGATGATTCCAGTGTCAACTATGCCATTGCCCACTGCGCCTGCAGCCTGGTCACCGCCACCACCAACGACCGGCAACCCGACCGGAAGGCCTGTCGCCTCGGCTGCCGACGCACTTACACGACCGGTCACCACTGGCGACTCGAAGACCGGCGGCACTAACTGCCGGGGCAACTCCAGGTCGTCAATCACGTCCCAGGCCCAATCCCGTGCTCGCACATCGAACAGAGCCGTTCCCGATGCATCGGAGACCTCGCTCGCGAACTCGCCGGTCAGCATGAAACGCACGTAATCCTTGGGCAGGAGAAACCGGCGCGCCTTGGCGAAGGTCTCAGGCTCGTTGTCTCGAATCCAGAGCAATTTGGGGGCGCTGAAGCCGGTCAGCGCCGGGTTGAGTGTGCGCCGAATCATGCGCTCGGCGCCGATGCGCTCAGTGATCCAGTCGCACTGTGCCTGGCTGCGCTGATCAGCCCAGATGATGCTGCGGCGCAGAACCTGGTCCGCTTGGTCAAGCAGGACGACCCCATGCATCTGGCCCGAGAGGCCCATCGCAGCGATCTCGCTCGGCCTCACCCGCGCCTCGCTGAGCAACCGGCGGATGGCCGTCACACAGCCCTGCCACCAGTCCTCCGGTTCCTGCTCGGCCCATTGCGGCCTGGGTGTGTAGAGAGGATATTCTGCTGTCGCCCCTGCGACCACACCGCCGCGCTCGTCCACTAGCAGCGCACGTGCACCAGTGGTGCCTACATCCACCCCGAGTACGTATGCCATCTTGCGCACCCTCCGACCTGGTACAAGCTGACTGCTCACCTTCTGATAGCAGCCGGAACCGCACCGCCTAGTCCCCGCATTCTAGAGGCAGGTTATTGCTTCCGTCAATGAACGAAAGGGTGCCACAATAGTTCAGACCTGGCTTGGCTTCACCTTGCCAAGTAGGACTGGCAGGTAAGCCAGCGCGACCACTGCCATGCAGCCCGACAGGCCGAGTAGACCGGTGGACAGCCCGTAGTGCTCCGCCACCCATCCCATCACCGGCTGGACAGCGAACGACCCGGCACAAGCCAGGGTGGCGAGCGTCCCCGTGATCACGCCGATCTGACGCGGGTACAGCCTGTTAGTATGGGCCATGATATTGGGGAAGATCCCCGAGGCTCCCAAACCAGCCAGGGCAAGGAAAGCCAGCCCGAGTTCACCCGAGGACGACAGGCCCACGCCCAGGAGCGCCAACGCGAACAACACGGCGCCGCCGACAATCAGACTTGGCAGCGTCAGCCAACGCGCCAGAAGTCCTTGCCCCAGCCGGCCGATCAGGATGAACCCCCAGAAAAGGGAAAGAGAGACACTGGCCATGAACTGTGGCAGATGCAGCCGCTTGAGCGAGAACACGACTATCCAACTCGAGACGCCCAACTCTGCCGCGACGTAGAACAGCAGCGCCGTGGCCCCCAGTATCACCATCGGCTGGCGCAACAATGACCACACTGGCTGGCGTTCCGTCTGGGCAGCGGCGATCTTGGGCGCTGCCGGCAGTGGCGCCGTCAGGCTGCGCGCCGCAAGGAGGAGCGGCACCGATGCCGTGAGCCAGAACGGCAACCGCCACGAGTGGCCGGCGGCGATCAGGGCACCCGCGAGCAGCGGCGCACTTAGAGCGCCGATCCCATAGCCCATATGCACGATGTTCATCAGCCCTGCCCCGCCACCGATCTGCGTCGGCAACACATTGAGGCTCGTCTCAAGCAAACCAGAACCCAGGCCGAGGCCGAAAGAGGCGATCACCATCAGCAGGTATGCCTGTACAAGGCCGATGGCGGCCAGTGACACGATCACTGTGGACCAGGCGGCAAGCAGAACAGGCTTGGTGCCGAAATCGTCAATGACGAAGGCGCCCAGCAGCGAACCGGACATGAAGCCGAATGCGCCGGCGGCCAGGATGACCCCGGCAGCGGTCTCTCTGATGGCGAAGGTCTGCATGATCTGCGGCAAGACGGCGCCGGTGAGCGTCATGGCGAAACCGTGGGCTGCCATGCCGATGGTGGCTATCAGTGTAATGGTCAAGAGGGATCTGCTTGCCGCCAGACTCTCCTCGCGGCTCTTCACGACATACGTCTCGGACAATCTCTCATGCTCCATAGCTTAGCTCTAGTTACCCGCCAATCCGCATAGCCACGTGAAAGCAAGACGGGGGCTGCCATCCGCCTCCAGGATAGAGTACCAGCGCATCGGTTGCTTCGCGTCGTACCAGGAGACAGTGCTGAAATCCAGGTTGAAGAGAAATATGGCCTGGAGCCAGGGCCAGTGGTCTTTGGCCTCCAGAAACAACTGTCGGTAGTAATAGGCCTGCAATTGCTCCGACACAGCGTAACGGTCATGCTCACCCATGCTCCACGGCGAGAAGATGGGCCAGCCAACCTCGGTCGCCCAGATCGGCGTTGCTCCATCGCCAGCCTCCTCCATAACCGCGTGCTGGTCCTGCAGTCGGCTCACGGCCAGGCCCCACGGCTGGCTGGCAAACGGCGGCAAACCATAGCCGTAGGGGTGCGCCCCCAGAGCGTCGAAGAACCCCTTCGCACCCGCTGCATACATGCCGCGCAGAAAGGCCAGGTCGCCCATGGCGCCCTCGCCGCCATCGCCGGTCGTGGCCAGGCCGCCGGAAACGACTAGAGCGCCGGGGTCCTCGGCTTTGATCGCCCGGTAAGCCACTCGCAACAAGGCGGTATAGGCTGCGGGATCTGGCGCCCGGCCACCCCACTCGTAGGTTAGGTTCGGCTCGTTGCCGATCTCGTAAGCAGCAACCTTGCCTCGGTAGCGCCTGGCGACTGCGCGCACGAACCGCTCGTAGGTGCCCAGGTCGGATGGCGGCATTGTGACCGTGCTGCCGGCGGGTCGAGCCCAGGCTGGTGTGTCGTGCAGACGCAGCAGCACTTTCAGGCCGGACCTGGCGGCGGCCTTCACCACATTGTCAGGGTCCTGCCAGTTGTACTGGCCCTCCTTCGGCTCGACTCCCGCCCAGGAGAGGTAGTTCTTCAGCCAGCCGAAACCCAGGCTGTGGACGAGGTAGGCGTCGCTGAGGTCGGCGATGTTGACGCCGGTTACAGGCGGCAGGCTCGAGGCACTGGATGCCTCCTTGCCCTGCAGCACGACCGGATGCGGCGTGCCCTCGCCTCGAGCGGTGGGACAGTCATTCCACCCCGGTCCACTCACGAGAGTGGTTACCGTTCCTGCGGCGACGTTCAGGCAGTAAATGTCGAAACCAGTCACGCCGGCCATACTGAACATGATGCAGTCGCCGGCCCAGGCCAGGCTTCGGATGGGAGCCCTTCCCTCCCAGAGCCAGCGTACGTCGCTGCCATCCTTGTTGGCGACGTAGATGCCCGGCTTGTCGTCCTCGTCCCAGCCGGCGAAGGCCAATCGCTGGCCATCGGGAGACCAGGCAGGATACCGCCCTTTGAGTGGCCATTTGCTCACCTGGTGCTCCTGGCCCCCCAGTTCCAGCCAGTAAATCTCCTCTACTCCCTTGCGGGTCGCCGAATAGGCAATGGCCTTGCCATCTGGAGACCATTCAGGCGAAGCATAGGCTTCCAAGGGCCCGCTGCTCGTCAGCCGCCGTCGGGCACCCGAAACCAGGTCGAGCGTGAAGATGTCGCGCGTATCCTCGCTCTCAGAGACAAACGCTAGCTGGCTGCCATCTGGCGACCAGCTCGGTTGGTAGTCGTAGCCAATGTCATGGGTGACCTCGGTGGCCTGGCGCGTGCGCAAGTCCATGACATAGATGCCGGAGAAGCCGCCAGCTCGGCCGGAGTACGCCACGCGGTCGCCGGAAGGAGAAAGGGCCGGATCCCACTCAGGCACGAAGTCCGCCGTGAGGTTGGTGACAGCGCCGGAAGTGTCCACCAGATAGATATCCCCGTCGCCATCCAGGTCCGAGGCGAAGAGATATGGCAGCGCAAGCACGGGCCTCCCAGGCGCTGTAGGGCCAAGGGTGGGTGCCGGCGAGGGGCTGATGGCCAACGTTGGCGCCGGCTGCGGGACCTGCGATGCGCAGGCGGTGCATAGTAGTAACGCGGCCAATAAGACGCGCTTCACAATCTACGCGCCAACGATCCCGCCGGCGGTCATAGCTTTCAGGTCAAGGGCCCGATCCAGCTGCTCAGTGCTCATCAGCCCTTGCTCGAGGACAATCTCGCGAATGGTGCGGCCACTGCGCAGAGCTTCTTGGGCCACTTTGGCGGCGCGCTGGTAGCCAATATAAGGGTTGAGCGCCGTCACGATGGCCAGGCTGCGTTCCGCCCAGTACTGACAACGAGCCCGGTCAGCCTCCAGACCGCGGACACAGCGTTCGGTGAAGGCGGCAATGCCATTCGTCATGATCTGGAGGGATTGGCACAGGGCATAGGCCATGATCGGCATCATGACGTTCAGCTCGAGCTGCCCCGCTTGAGTACACATGGCGATTGTCGTATCGTTGCCAATCACCTGGTAACACACCATGTTGAGCATCTCGGCCATCACCGGGTTCACTTTGCCAGGCATAATGCTCGACCCAGGCTGCACAGCCGGCAGCTTCAGTTCGGCCAGGCCGGTCATCGGGCCGGACGCAAGTAGCCGCAGGTCATTGGCGATGCGAGTCATGGTGAGGGCGAGCGTGCGCAAGGTTGCGGAGTAGGCAGCTATGTCCGCCTGGTTCTGCATGGCCTCAAATAGATTGCCGGCGGAACGCAGGCGCAGGCCGGTGATCGCCTCCAGTTCACGGATCATCTGCGCGTGGTAGGCCTCAGGGGCATTCAGCCCCGTGCCCGTGGCCGTTCCGCCGATGCCAAGCCTCGCCAGGGCGTCGGCGGACATCGTCAAGCGGTCCAGGTCGTGCCCTACAGCGTCTGCGTAGGCGCCAAACTCCTGGCCCAGGGTCACGGGCACGGCATCCTGCAGATGGGTACGGCCGCTCTTCACCACATCAGCGAACTGGATGCTTTTCAGGCGGAGGGCATCCTCACAAGCCGATACGGCTTCAGCCAGCTCACGGTGCATCGCCAGCGCTGCCAGGCGCATGGCCGTAGGGATCACATCATTGGTAGACTGGGCCATGTTCACGTGATCATTGGGGTTGACAGGCTGATATATCCCCAGGCGCCCGCCAAGCAGCTGGTTGGCACGGTTGGCGATCACCTCGTTGGCGTTCATGTTATGGGAAGTACCGGCCCCGGCCTGGAACGGGTCCAC
>DAOTVV010000076.1:0-6159 GCA_034436255.1 Anaerolineae bacterium | reverse complement strand
GTCATTCACTCACTTCCTGGTATCCACGAGCTATGCCCCCCAGGCGCTGCATTACTTGCTGCGCCGATCAGCTGCCCAAACGTCGCCTTCAGCGCCCACCGCCTGAGGCCCTCTTTGCGTCCTGCAGCAACTCCTCCAGCTCGGCATAGGTCACCGGCCCACATCTTGGGCCGGCCAGCAGCCTGCCAGTTTCATCTACTATCAGGACAGCGGGAACACAACGCGCTCCATAACGTTGCCGCAACTGGCGACCCTGGTTTTCCTCCAGCAGTACCATGGCCCAAGAAAGCTGGCCAGGGTGATCGTCAGCAAAGCGCGACACTAATGGCTTCGTGAGCCGACACTGAACGCAGGAGCCAGAGTAAAGCACATACAGCTGCAGGCTGCCGTTCCGTCCCGTTGGCTCCGCCCTGGCAGCACCTGGCTGACTGGAGCACGTGCCTATGAGGCACGCGAGGGCAGCGAGAAAGCCCAGCCTGGCAAGCGCCGGCAGGCGCAAACCGCGCCACCAGGAAACAGCGCTTGCCGGGGCGGCCATCTCGTCAGCCAGCCTCAACCTTTGATGCCCGTGGTGACAATGCCCTGGACGAAGTAGCGCTGCGCCAGGAAGAACAGAATGATGCAGGGAGCCGAGAACATCAGGCTTGCCGCCATCTGCGGTGCCAGGTCACCACCACCGCGGAATGACCGCAGGTAGTTGATACCGAGTGCCAGAGTGAACTTCCTGGCGTCGCTGAGGTAGATCAGAGGACCCAGGAAGTCGTTCCAGTTCGCGGTGAACGAGAAGATCGCCACTGTCGTAAGGGCCGGTTTGGACAAGGGCATGAGTATCTGAAACAGAATGCGCAGTTCGTTGCAGCCGTCCACCTTCGCTGCATCGTCCAACTCGCGGTTCACCGTCATGAAGAACTGGCGCAGCAGGAAGACGGCGAACGGCGGCGCAAACCATGCCGGGACGATGAGCGGCAGATAGGTGTTGACCCAGTGGATCAGGTTGAAAAGCACGAAGGTCGGCACCATGGTGACCGGGAACGGGATCATCATGGTGGCTAAGACCAATATGAAGGCCGCCTCACGCCCTGGGTAGCGCAGCCGAGCAAAGGAATAGCCGACGATAGAGGAGGAAAGCACCTCACCGACGATCACGCCCCCCGTCACGATGATGCTGTTGCGCATGTAGGTCAGGAACGGAATGGTCTGGAAGACCAGGGGGTAGTTGCTCCAGACCCAATGAGTCGGGATGAACTGAGGCGGGAAGCGGATGCCGGAGCCGATGGGCTTGAAAGAGGAACTCAGCATCCAAAGGAACGGCAGAATGATAAAGCCAGCCAGTGGCAAAAGGAGCAAGAACACGAAGACGCGTACGGCCATACGCTGGGCAACGAGCCAGCGTTGTCGCCGACGTTGGATAGGCCATGAGGCTGTGGTCATCGGTCATTCCCCCTCATAGTGGACACTGGAGCGCGATACCTGGAGGGCGAGCAGCGTGCAGATCAGGATGATCGCGAAGAGAACCCAGGCCAGAGCGGAAGCGTAACCCATCTCAAACCAGTTGAAAGCATTGCGGTAGAGATAGAGGAGGTAGAACAGGGTAGCATAGGCCGGGCCACCGCCAGTCATGATGTAGGCCTGCGTGAAGGTCTGGAAGCTACCGATAATGCTCATGATGCTAACAAAAAGGATAGCCGGCGATATCATGGGCAGGGTGATGCTCCAGAAACGCCGCCAGGCGTTCGCGCCATCAATCTCGGCTGCCTCATGCAGCGTCACCGGCACGCCTTGGAGCCCGGCCAGCAGAATAATCATGTTGCCGCCGATGCCCCATAGGCTCATCAGGACGAAGGCGGGCAGCGCCCACTGGCGCCAACCGAGCCAGTCCGGGCCGTGAATCCCGATCAGCCCGAGAATGTAGTTGAGGATGCCGAAGCGGTAGTTGAAGATCCAGGCGAAAACCAGCGACACCGCCACTCCCGAGATGACTGAGGGCAGGTAGAAGATCGTGCGCATGATGCGCGCCCCCCAGACGTTCTGGTTCAGCAACACAGCCACGATCAGAGCAGCGACAATCCCGAGAGGCACGCTGGTAACCGTGTAGTACACGGTCACCTGCAGCGACTTGTAGAACAGGTCGTCAGTGAACATGCGCTGATAGTTGGCCAGCCCTATCCACCTGGGCGCCTGGATAATCTTGTACTCACTGAAGCTGAACCACAGCGAGGCAATCATCGGGCCCAGCGTGAAGATGAGAAAGCCGATCGCCCATGGGGACAGGGTGAGATAGCCAACCAGCATCTCACGCCGGCGCAGGCCAAGGCCGCGTCTGCGCGGGGCCAATTGCAGAGCTTGAGTCTCGGCGGACTGCATAGGTACGTGCCTCCCGTTGTAACGCTTCGCCGCCTCTGGGCGCTTCGCTCCGTAACGAGAGCGAAGCACCCAGAGGCTGGAACGCCTGCCATCCCAGGTTGGCGCCAAGGGATGAGTTGCAGGCTTAGGCCCGCGCCAGCTCTTCGTCCACTTTGGGGCAGGCGGCGGCCATCGCATCCTTGGCCGTCTTCTCGCCTGTGAACACCAGGTCAATCTCGGCCTCAAAGATGCCGCTGATCTTGTCCCATTTGGCTCCGGCGCCGGGGTAGCGCAGCTTGTTGACATCGCCCACGATGTCCACAACACCGGACCAGCCGAGTTCGTCCGTCTCAGGCGTAAGGAACGTGTGCAGCATGCGCCTGACCGCCGGCATGGCCTTTTGGAAGGTGTTGAAGGCGGTCATCATCTCTTCATCAGTGACGAAGTCGCGGCAATACTCCCAGGCCAGGTTGGGCTTCTTGGTCCCCGTCCAGATGCCCCAGCACCAGGTGTGCTGGTAGAAGACGCGGTTGCCGTCGTTGGCCTTAGGAGACAACCGTGCCCCCCAATCCAGCCCCTGGCTGCGAGCGTTCTTCAGGTCGCCCAGGTTCCAGCAGTTGCCCAGGTACATCGCCACCTGCCCTGTGGTGAACATGTTCAGCGCCCCCTGCATGGTTGTCTGCGTCGAGACCGTTGGCGCTGACAGGTCCTTGACCACGATGTCGGCCCAGTACTGCAGGGCCTCGTAGGCCGGTGGCTCAGTGGCAGTGCACTTCGTCTCATCGGCGTTGAAGACATCGCCGTGGTTGGACCAGATCCAGTACAGCCAGGGCACGAACCAGAGGTCAAACACGAGCCCGTATTGGGTTGGCGATCCTGTCTGAGCACCCTTGGTGAGTGCCTTCGCCGCTTCGCGCATCTGGTCCCACGTCCAGTCGCTGGAAGGGAAGGTGGCTCCGATCTCGTTGAACAGCTTCTTGTTGTAGTACAGCGATACCGGCCCAGGCATGAGAGCGATCAGGCAGGAGTATAGCTTGTCCTGGTAGGTGACACTGCGCAGAGCTCCCTGCCAGAAGTCCGCCTTCTTGAGGATCGGATCCTTTTCAAGGAAAGGCTCCAGGTCCATCAGGGCACCGTTCTTGGCGTAGGGCTGCACGTAGCCTTCCCACATGTCGTAGATATCAGGTGCAGTGCCAGCGGCGATCACGGTCTGCAGCTTCTCGAAGTAGTTCTGGCCGGCCGGCATGGGCTCCTGATGGACGGTGACGCCTGGGCGCTTGGCGGCGAAGCGCTTGTTGAAGGCCTCCTTAGCGGCGATCTCGTCCGGGCCAGAACAGCAAAGCAGGATGCTCAACTCGCCGGTCTCGTAAGTCTTGGGCGGCTCGGCAACCACGGTCTCCTTGACGACGACCGTCTCCTTCACCACCTCGGGGGTCCCCGCCACGACGACCGTCTCCTTCACTATCTCCGGCGTACCGGCAACGACCACGGTCTCCTTGATCACTTGCGGCGTTGGCGTAGCACCGCAAGCAGCCAGGGCTGAGCCACCGGCGGCGATCAGCCCGGCACGAAGAAAAGCGCGGCGATCCAGTCTCTTACCAGCCATCTCGTGACCTCCTCAGTCCTCAGTTCATCTTGCGGAAGCTCGGCTTCCCGACTGAAGCCGGCTTAAAGGCGGACCCGGTCCGCCCGTTGAACGCTCCTGCGCTCGGCAGTCCCCGATAAGTGATATTGCCAGCAATTGGCAATGGTGCGGTGTTCCTCATACACGTAACCTCACGCTCTCGATGCCGCGGCCGGGCACAGGCACCGTCACCACCCCGCCTGAGACCGGCAGCGGCTCCAGGTTCCTCTCCACCATGTCAGTTCGAAATGCTTGGGAGACAGTCCTCGGGGACGTACTCAGGCGCGCTGTGGTGGCGCGGCCCTCGAGTTCGAGCAGCCTCACAACCAGCCCATCGCCGTCCTCGGCACCCTTCAGGGTGAACAGCATTACGTTCGGCGCATCGATCTCCACGAAGCTGCCAGTGCTCCCGGCCAGCCTCCCCGCCTGACCCGGTGGCACAACCACGGCCTGCAGGTCAGTGCAGTAGCCCCAGCCGAACCTGTTCGCATCAGCGACGCCCCAACCTGGGCCATGGCTTGTGAACGAGAAGCGGAAGGTGAAATCGCCACCCTGCCTCTCTTTGAAGTTGGTCGCCCAGTAGTTGTTCATGGCGTAGGCGAAGAAGGTCGTGTTGTCCAGCCGCAGCTCGGACTGCCACTTGCCGGTGTTGATGTCGCCCAGAGAGACTACCGGCACCTCGCGGCTCGACCAGGTCACTCCGCATTCGGGTCCGGTGACGTCCAGCCAGTACTGCACGCTGTGCCAGTCGTGGCAGCTATCGGGCAGCTGGTCTTCGCCTGGCCGCATTGGACCGCCGGCGATCTCCAACTTGAAAGCACCGTCCTTCACCTGGAATGGGAAGGCGTAATACAGGCCCTCCTTCTCCAGCGTTTCCTCCTTGTACAAGCGGTTCACCAGGTCTATGCGCTTGATGTCCTCGTACAGGATCACTTCCTGGCGAATCCAAGGGGAGATATCGGCTGCCTCTTTCACCCGCCCGCGGTTGGTCCAGGACAGCCTCGCGTCGCGACCGATCCGGCACTTACCGATCGCTACGGCGCTGCCATACACGGCTCCCGAGCCGCCGCCATGAATGCCCATCGCTTCGGCAAAGAAGCGGCCATTGGTCGGCGGCTCGCCAGCGTCATAGACATATTGGTTCAGCTTGTAGCAGCTGGCCTGGTCTACCAGTTCCAGGCGCAGCTCCTTATCCCAGACGCTGGCGATGGCCCCTGTCCTTTCGTCCAGCGTCACCCGGTAGAAGCTGTTCTCGAGAACATTGCCCTCTGCCCTGAAGCTGGGTTGCTTGTCCGCAGCCGCCGCCCCAGGCACCAGCCGGTAGGACTTGTAGCCGCACGAAGGCACATCGCGGGCAACGAAGGCAATGGTGAGGCTTCCGCCTTTGTGGGACTCGATCAGTTGATAGGGCACTGCTTCTCCCGCGGCATCGAGCAGCCGGAAGGGCCGGCTCAAGTGTTCCAAAGTGGGCTCAAGCCGCACCCGCACCACGTCGGTGCGCGGCCACGAGAGCGCGTTGAAGACGACCACGAGAGCCGACTCGTCGCTCCTGACTTGCCGCCCGAGCCAAGCAATGCCCTCATCAAGAAGGCCGCGGCTCTGGCGCACCGCATCGTTGGCAAAAGCAGCCTTGGTGGCCCATTCCTGCTCGGTGGTCGGCAGATACGGGTCGGAGACGTTATTCCACATGCCCCACGTATGCTCGTCGTAGAGCATGAGGTTGTCGTACGCCTGTTCGATCGCCTCCTTCGGATAGGGCCGGCCCTCGCCCAGGAGCAGCGTCAAGGCCGCCAACTTCTCGGCCGACGCCAGTTCCTCATGTGCGACCCGGGTTATGCCCGTCTCATATGCCGATGAACCAGGCCCATCTATCCACCAGTCCGTCCAGTCGCCCGTGTAATGTGGGAAGCGATCGCCGTACTCTCTCTCCATGTACTCGAAGAACTGGCTGCTGGTGGCCACACGCAGCTTCGGATAGGCCCATTTCTCGTTCCACTGCCGCACGATGCGCGACAGCGATATGCAGGGCGGGGCATTGTCAGCCCCTTTCCAGGTCGTGCGCAGGTTGATGGCATCATACTGGTAGCCGCCATCCTCCAGGCTCTTCAGGTACGCGGGCAGGCGGGACATCGCCCGGTCGTAGCTATAGGTCAAACCCAGTTCTCGGCCCTCGGTGTAGATATACTTGGGGT
>DAOTVV010000075.1:0-44202 GCA_034436255.1 Anaerolineae bacterium | reverse complement strand
CGCGGCGCGGAATATGGCAGGAAATGGCTTCGAGCAACGCACCTCTTCCGAGATGAAGATGCCGTCGAAGTAGTCCAGCAGCTTGAAGCGCACGAGCTTAGCTCGCTGCAAAGTCTTGAAGCCGTCTGTGATCAGGCCGAGATAAGCGTGGCGACCGACGTCGCTCAGAACATGGCGCACCTCCGCCCTTGCGTACGGCAGGTTCACGTCCAATTCGTCCCAGCGGTCCAGCATGCGGCGGGCAAGGTTGGCGTCGTCAATGCCGATCGCCTGAAGCGCCTGGAAGATGCGCAGGTAGCGACCCTCGTCCCCGGTGATGCTCCCACAGTGCATGGCGGCCCATAATCCCAGGCTGCGGTTCCACATCGCCCGGGCGAAAGCCGCCCGCAGTTCGGGGTTCACGCCTGCCTTCACAGCCTCGGCGAAAGTGCCGTTCAGGACGGGGGCAAACCCTCCGGGGAAACAGATCAGTGTATCGTCGAGATCGAAGAAAACGGCGCGTAGCCGGCCCATTTGCTAGTCCTAGAGACCCGACGTTCGGCCGATGGATCATCCCTCGGCACCACAAGTATAGCTAACCGGCGCTGGACGGCGCCACTGAGCGTGGCGGGTGCGTGGCGCCGCTTCGGGTGCGCGGCTTTGGCTGGAGCAGGCGCCGGTGCTATGCTCGGGTTGTGGCATCGTTGAGAGCGCGCCTCGGCTTGCGTGGGCATACCCTGCCCAGTCCCACGCGCAAGCAGGTCTTATCCACCGCCGCAAAGCGATTGGCCAGTTCGCTCGATAGCCTGCTGCATCCTCGCAGCCAGATGGATCGTAACTCGCTCTTGCTGCATGCCGACATCGCTTTCCAGGGCATTGTGGCTGGTGGCGCCGGAGCCTATCTCTCGGTCTTCGCCGTACGTCTGGGGGCGTCAGCCTTCCTGGTCGGCTTGCTGACCGCCCTGCCTGCCCTGCTGACGGCAGCGGCCTGTATTCCGGCGGCACGCTACGTTGCCAGGCAGAAGCAGCTCGTTCCCGTGGTGAACCGGTCGCGTGTCGCCTTCCGCATCGTCTATCTGGTAATCGCCATCATCCCATGGCTACTGCCCCGCTATGCCGCCGTGGCTATCGTCGCCGTCTGGTCGCTTGTCGCGCTGCCCGCAGCCTACGCCAACGTCTCCTTTGCCGGCGTCATGGCCGAGGCCGTGCCCCCTGAGCGGCGAGCGATCGCCATCAGCACGCGCTATGCCATCTACTCGATTGTCACCGCCGCCACTCTGCCCATCACCGGCCGCATCCTGGAGACCGTACCCTTCCCGCTGAACTACCAGGTGGTGTTCGCCCTCAGTTTCATTGCCGCGAGCCTCAGCATCTGGGTTTACGCCAAGATCCGCATTCCGGACCAGGTGCCGGCAAGAGCCGAGGCCAGCGTCCGCCACACACCGCTGCAACAAGTCCGGCAGGGCCTGCGAGAAGTGGCCGGCAACCCTAGCTTCATGGCCTACCTTGGTGCAGGCACGGTATACCGGCTCGGCCTCAACATGCCCGCCGCTCTCTTCAGCATCTTCTGGGTCAAGAACCTAAGCCTGAGCGACGGCAACATCGCCCTCGCCACCACCATCACTAACGTCTTCTCCGTACTTGGCTATTTCTTCTGGGGCTACATTGCCAAACGCCGAGGGCATGCGCCCGTCATGGTTGCGTCCACTGTTGGGTTAGGGTTCTACCCGCTGCTCACGGCATCGGCCCATTCGCTGACGCCAATTCTGCTCGCATCTGTTCTCAGTGGGCTGTTCGCCTCAGGTGTGAACCTGGCCTTCTTCAATGTGCTGCTTGCCGTCGCACCACCAGACAAACGCGCTGCCTTCGTGGCCTGGGATTCGGGCACGGCCAACATCGTTGCCTTCATCGGCCCCTTGCTAGGGACAGCCGCGACGGGCATGTTCGGCATTCGGACAGCACTGCTAATCTCAGCGGTAGTGCGGTTGGTCGGCGGTCTGATGTTTCTGCAGTTGCGCATACGCGAGTAGGCCGTTGCCCGTGCTGCCCCGCCAGCCTATACTGACCCTAAGAGGTAGCCTCATGTCACGATCGAGAGGCTCACGATCCAAGAACTCACGATCCAGAAGCGAGATCGGCCGCCAGTACGAGGAGATTGCCTCGCGCTTCCTCACCAACCAGGGCTACCGCATCCTGGCGCGTAACTGGCGTTGCCCCGGGGGCGAGCTAGACCTGGTTGGAGTAGACGGTTCCACGCTGTCCTTTATCGAGGTGCGTGCGCGCAGTTCGCGAGCGAGCTACGCACCGGAGGATACCGTGGGGCCGACCAAGAGGCGCCGTCTGGTCCGGGCAGCCGAAGCCTACCTGGCGGCCAACCCATGGGAAGGGCTGTGCCGCTTTGACGTGGTGGCCGTTGACCTGGGGGCGACCAGCAGCACAGTACGATTGTTTCGAGATGCTTTCAGAGCCTAGCCCGTGAGATAGGGATAAAGGTGCATGGCAAGCGTTACCTTAGAACACGTCAGCAAGAAGTTTGAGGGCCCGAGCGACTATCTCGCCAAGAAGTTCGGCCGCGGCGCCGGGCTGGTTGCCCCCCAAGAGGATGAGGACGGGGAGGTGCACCTTAGCACAACGGTCATGGCCCTCAATGACCTCAGCCTTGAAGTCAAAGACGGCGAGGCGATGGCCATTGTCGGCCCTTCCGGCTCGGGCAAGTCCACCTTACTGCGGGTAGTCGCCGGTCTGGAACAGGCCAACAGCGGGCGAGTGCTCTTCGACGGCCGAGACGTCACGGATCTGGCACCGAAGGACCGTGGCATCGGCATGGTCTTCCAGAACTATGCTCTGTACCCGCACATGGAATCGCGGATGAATCTTGCCTTCACTTTCCTCGTGCGCAAGCGCGAGAAAGAGGTGCCTGAGCGGGTACGGATCACGTCCGAGATCATGGGCGTCGGCTTCGAGGAGTTGCTCGATCGCAAGCCCAAGGAACTGTCAGGAGGGCAGCAACAGCGAGTCGCTATCGCCCGCTGCATCGTGCGCGATCCGAGCCTGTTCCTCCTTGATGAGCCACTCTCGAACCTGGACGCTAAGCTGAGGGTGCGCACGCGGGTCGAGATCAAGCGTTTGCTGCGGCGTTTCGCGATAACCACCCTTTATGTCACTCATGATCAGGTGGAGGCCATTGCTCTCGGCGACCGCATTGCCGTCATGAACCTCGGCCGCATCGAGCAGGTCGCCCCTTACCGGGAGATCTACGACCGCCCAGTCAACGTTCTGGTGGGCACTTTCATCGGCATACCTCCGATGAACATCCTCCCTGGGTTCGTCAGCCTCGAGTTGCGCACAATCCGCGGTAGTGGCTGGGAGCTGCCGCTGCCCGCGGGTTGGGCCATTCCAAGCAGCAGCCAGGTCCTGGTCGGCATCAGACCTGAGCACGTCACCATCTCGGCGCAGGGAGCTCACATCCCCCTGAGCGTCGAGGTGGTTGAGCCGCTCATCCAGGAGCGCATGCAGCTCGTGCATGGCAGTGTTGATGGACAGCGCTTCACGGCCAAGATCTCGGCTGAGGACACGGTCCACGTGGGCGATATCTTGCCGCTGGCGGCCGACCTCAGTCAGGTGCACCTGTTCGACGCCACAACCCGGCAGCGACTGCCGCAGACTGTCACCGGTTGAGTATGGAGCCTGTCCAGCCGCCGCTGGTGGCAATCGTCGGCCCCACCGCCGTGGGCAAAACCGATCTCGTGCTCCGCCTGGCGGACCGGCTCGATCTGGAGGTGGTCTCGGCAGATTCGCGGCAGATCTACTGTGGCATGGACATCGGCTCGGCCAAGCCTAGCGCCGAGGAGCGTTCCCGTGTCTGCCATCATCTCTTGGACCTGGTGGAGCCCGGGCAGAGCTTGACCCTGGCACAATACCAGCAGCTTGCTTTCCAGGCCATTGACAGCATCCTTGCTCGAGGACGCTTGCCCTTTCTCGTGGGCGGGACTGGCCTGTACGTCTGGTCCGTGCTGGGGAACTGGCGCATTCCGCGCGTGCCACCGGACCACGACCTGCGCCAGGCGCTCGAAGCGGAAGCGAAGGAACGCGGGGCTCTGCATCTTCATCGCCGGTTGGCAGCACTGGACCCGGTCGCTGCTCAAGGCATACATCCCAACAATGTGCGCCGCGTGATACGCGCTCTCGAAGTCCAGGCTGTGTCTGGCATCCCTGCCTCGCGGCTGCGGGGTCGCGACCGGACGCGTTATCGCTGCCTGATAATCGGGCTGACGGCAAGCCGAGCTGAACTGTACGAGCGGGCTGATCGCCGTGTGGAGGCAATGCTGGCGAAAGGGTTAGTGGCGGAGGTCCGCCGGCTGCTCGACGGGGGCGTGCCCGCCGATTGCCCAGCTATGAGCGGTATCGGCTACCGCCAGATCTCTGAGTACCTTGCCGGTCTTTACGGGCTGGACGAAGCAGTGCGGCGCATCAAGACAGCAACGCATCGCTTTATCCGCCAGCAGAATACATGGTTCCGCTTGGATGACCGCCGCATCTCCTGGCACGCTCTGCCGGTGGATGTCGAAGCCGTAGCTGCGAAGATAGAAGCCTTTTTGGCCAACGCGCCTCCGGTCGGCGGCAGTGGCTATGCTGCGGCCTGCAGCAGCGCCGATGATGTATAATTCGGCAGGCGTGGCATTGGGTTGGGGGCGCGTCCGGCAGATTGATGGTGCGGCTACAGATACTACCGAGCGGACCGAAGAGATAGGGGCGCATGAGTGGCACTTCGAGCGACAAGCAGGCTGGGCTACGTGCGGTAGTGCACGGCTACGTTCAGGGTGTCGGCTTTCGTTACTTCGTCCTGTCGCGGGCCAGGCTGCTCGGTGTCGTGGGCTACGTCCGCAACCGGACTGACGGTACGGTAGAAGTGGTAGCTGAGGGCACCCCTGAGCAGTTGGGCTCACTGCTCGAGGCCTTGGAACGCGGCCCGATAGGAGCGTCAGTTGACTACGTTGAAAGAGAGTGGCTCCCTTACCGGGGCCAGTTCCACCGCTTCGAAGTCCGCGGTTAGGCGCTATAGCCCGCGGGCGTTGCGGGAGCGCAACCCGGCCCTGGCCGCCTGGTTGGTGCTCCTGTCAGCTTTCGCCGTGTTCCTGGCCTGCGCCATCGCCTCCCCGCTCCTGATTGGGCGCTATGTGCAGTATGCCACTCGCTCCAATCGCGCCGAAGTGCAGACGCTGAGTGGCACTACGCAACTGCTGCAGCGCAACCAGCAGAAATGGCTGGCCATCAGCGATGCCGAAGATGCGTCGCAGGGCGATGTCATTCAGACAGACGGAACCTCGCGTGCCCTGCTCGTCGTCTATGAAGGCACTACCGACTACGTCCTCGCTACCGTACACGTCTTTAGCGATACCCGCCTGAGCCTCGCCAGAGCCACAAACCCACAGTTCGCGCGCAGCAGCCAGCCTAACCGCATCACCCTTGTGCTGGATCATGGGCGCATCCGCCTCAACCCGGGCCCGCCTCTGGATAGGGATCTGCAACTGCGGGTGATAGTGCCCTCGGGCGAAGTGGCCGTGCAGGATGGCAGCGTCGCCCTTGAAGTGAGTGCCGATGCCAGCGAGGTGACCGTGCGCGGTGGCCGCGCTCTCGTGACATCCAACTCTCATGTCGAGCAGATGGTGCTCGAGACTGGCGAACGCGCCGTGCTCACGAGCCAGGGGGACATCCGCGGTCCGCTGCCCGCTGGGCGCAATCTGCTCACCAACGGCGATTTCGGCGGCGGGCTCATGTTGGGCTGGCAGGTCTACAACGATCAAGGCAGCGACTCAGGCACCGTTGACGGCCAGGCGACCCTGCTCGACAACGAAGTGCCCCCAGTGGTCGAGTTCGACCGCGGCGGCGGCCAGAAGGACCATTGCGAGACCGGCCTTCTCCAGCCGATCAAGAAAGACGTGACAGACTATGTGTCGCTGCGTGTGCGCATGGATGTCAGGTTGCTCTATCAGAGCCTATCTGGTGGCGGCTTCCAGAGTTCGGAGTTCCCGCTGATGTACCGCCTCGTCTACCGCGACGCCCGCGGTAATCTGCAGTTCTACACCTGGGGCTTCTACTATCAGAACACCGACAATTACCCCGTCCAGAAGGGAGAGCAGATCGAGCGCAACGTCTGGTTCGCCTACGAGTCCCCAGACTTGATGGCGATCCTGGGCGACATCAAGCCTGCCTACCTTGAGTACATCCAGGTATACGCTTCGGGCCACGACTACCAATCGCAGGTCCGGGACGTGCAGGTGGTGGCCGAGTGATGCCTGGGCGTCTCTCCCTGGTCTAGAAACGGGGTATCCTGACTGGCCGGCGCAGCAGGGCGGATTCGTGCGCGCAGATTACGCCTGCCGCCGAGTTAGCGCCCTCGTGCACGTCCACCAGAGGTCGCCTGTCCTCTTTGATGCAGCGCACCATGTGCTCAACCTGTGGGTCGTAGGGATGACCCTGATACTCGATGGGTATGGCCATCGGCTTGTCAAGCCCGTCCAGGTACAGCTCGCGGCGGATGATGCTCGCCTTGGTGCCATAGAGTGCGACATTGTAGTCATGCGCCATCCCCCCAATTATGGGCGCGTACATTGCCGTGACCTTGCCGACGGCACCGCTCTCAAACTCGAAAGTGGCCACAATCGTCGTGTCCTCGTGCATCTCGGGATAGGCGATATGGTTTGAGACCGCGTACACCTCGGTTGCGTTCCCTACGTACCAGCGCAGCAAGTCGAAGGGGTGCACGCCGCCGCCGACGATAGGCTTCTCGTGCGTCACTTTCCACGGCTCCATGTGCAACTGCATGCGCAGGTCGTGGTTGTAATCGCCCTCGACGTAGAACACCCTGCCCAAAGTGCCGTCGTCCACCAACCTCTTCATCAGGCGAAAGAGCGGGTTCCAACGCAGCACCTGGCCCACATATGTCTTCTTGCCGCTAGAATCGGCGGCGCTGACCATCCGACTCAGGTCCTCGAGGTCGTTGGCAAGTGGTTTCTCCACGATAGCGTGCTTGCCGGCTTCGACGGCCCGGATGAACGGTTCGGCGTGGGCGTGGTCTGGGGTGTGGATTGAGATCAGGTCAATGGGCTGATCGAAAATGGCGTAGTCGCTGAAACCGCGGACGCCGAATCGCCCAACCGCTGCCTGCAGCCTTGCCTCATCGCGGTCACATACCGCAACCAGTTCGCATTCCGGATGCTGCCTGAATGCTTCGCACCAGGCCAGGCCGTTGTGCCCGAGGCCGACCACGCCAACGCGGATCTTTTCGCTGTCCATCAACCCTCCCCCGCATGTCACAATGGCGAGCAAGCGCTAATATCAGGCCAGCACCGGCCGGCCGTCAAACACGGCGATAGGGCGGATTTGACTGTCGGCGATCGGGGCAGCATCCTTGTGTGCAAGGCAGCTGCGGCACGCCTCTGTCCTGCGGAGGTGATTCATGCACGAAGCGATGCTCTACGAGAGACGCGAAGACGGCTCGGTCACATGCCACCTCTGTGCCCACCGCTGCAACATTCGGACAGGGCACAAGGGCATCTGTGCGGTGCGAGAGAACCACGATGGCACTCTATACAGCCTCGTGTATGGCAAGGTCATCTCCCAAGCCGTTGACCCGATCGAGAAAAAGCCTCTCTTTCACTTTCTGCCCGGCAGCACGTCGTACAGCTTCGCTTGCCCGGGGTGCAACTTCCGTTGCCAGTGGTGCCAGAACTGGCAGATCTCACAACTGCCCCGCCTAGGCGGCGAACTCGACCTGCCAGATGTCAACCCTGAGGCCATCGTGGCCGGGGCAAGGCGCTACGGCTGCGCCAGCATCTCGTATACCTATACTGAGCCCACCGTGTATTTCGAGTATGCTTACGACGTTATGCGCTTGGCGCACCGCCAGGGGTTGGCTAACGTCTTCGTCAGCAACGGCTACATGACACCGGAGTGCCTGGACATGCTCGCTCCGCGGGAAGGGTCACCGCTGCTTCTCGATGCTGCCAACATAGACCTCAAGGGATGGGACGACGCTTTCTACCGACGCTTCACGGGCGCCCATGTCGAGCCTGTGCTGGAAAGCCTGCGCCTGCTCAAGCACATGGGCGTCTGGGTCGAGGTGACTACCCTCATCATCCCTACCCTCAACGACGATGACGCCCAACTGCGCAGCATCGCCTCTTTCATCGCCACCGACCTGGGCGTTGACACACCCTGGCATGTCACCCGCTTCCATCCTGACTTCCAGATGGACAACATCGGCCCGACCCCAGTGGCCAGCCTTCGCCGGGCCCACCAGATCGGGCTTGATGCGGGCCTGCACTACGTGTACATGGGCAACATCGCCGGAGACGGGGAGACTACTGTGTGTCCGGGCTGCGGCCGCGAACTGGTCAGCCGCTCCGGTTTCCGGGTGTTGCAGAACAGCATCTCCGCGACCGGGACGTGCCCGGCATGCTCGAGCCCCATTGCCGGGGTGTGGACGAACCCGGCCGCCAAATCGTAACCGTCACCACCCGAACCGGAGAGGAAATGACTGGCATCACCATCCGCCGCATGACGGCCAGCGACATTGCCGGCGCAGACCTGCTGATCCGCCCGCAGAATTGGAACCAGACGGACGAGGACTGGCAGCGATTCCTGGCCCTCGAGCCGCATGGTTGTTTCGTCGCCGTTGCCGACGGCAGAGTGGTCGCCACGACCACGACTGAGGTGTTCAGCCGTGTCGGCTGGATTGGCATGGTAACCGTCGCACCTGAGTTGAGAGGACGGGGCCTGGGGCGGATGATGGTGGCTAAAGCCATCGCCTACCTGCGAGGGGCGGGAGCGCGTGCCGTCAAGCTAGACGCCACCCCAATGGGTAAGCCACTCTATTCGCACATGGGGTTCGAACCCGAGTACGGCATACAACGCTACATGCTGGATGCCACTCCCCGTCCCTATCGCAACGTGACACCTTGTGATGGCCAACTTGCCTTGTGGGACGAGGTATTGCGGCTGGACCGGGCCGCGTATCGCGTAGATCGCTCTCACATGCTCCGGCACCTAGCCGGCGGCTGGCCGGAACTGGCAGCGGTACACGAAAATGGTGGCCAGGTAGATGGTTACGTGCTCGGGCGGCACGGCGTCCTTTACGAGCACATCGGCCCGCTTGTCGCTCGCAGCGATGAAGCCGCTTCAGCCCTGTTCAATTGGGCGCTCAGCTTGGCGGCTGGGCGCACCGTGATCCTCGACTGCCCGCGGCCCAACGATGCTGCTGTGGCTATGGCCGAGCGCTCGAGCGGTCAGCCGTTGCGCGAGTTTACGCGAATGCATCTTGGCCTCGAGCCGTACCTGGATGATCCACGCCTGATCTTCGCCACATCTGGAGCCGAGAAGGGATAGCCAGAAGCTTCCGTTCTTGATCGGCTTACTCAGCTTACAGGGAATGCAACGAACGCGCCGGTCAGTGCCGCCGCTCGTGGCCTTCCCTCTCAGTAGTAAAGCCGCCCCATTGGCAGCGGAGGCTCGGCAGTAAAGTCGGACTCGCCGAACCAGACGCCGCGGATATAGGACTTCTCTGCCTCGCCGCGGTGATGGTAGGCGCAGAAGACGCGGCCGCCTTTGAGTTCCACCCAGCCGCTGTAGCCGTAGTCGCTGAATACACCTGAGGAATCAGCTTCCAGGGTCAGGACGCGGCCAGTGGATTCGTCAAGTGGGTTGCCCAGCCAGGCCATCGTCGCCGTGTTGGCGCCGACGAGGCTACCGACAGCCCGGTTGGCGAGGCGCACGTCTCGGTAGGTGACAAGCATCTTGCCGCTGCTGAGCAGGCCGGCCACCGGCCTGTGCCCAACAAAGCGACAGGGCTCCGGCATAGACCAGTGCAGCCCCCCGTCCAGGGAAAAGCTCTTGTGTGTCGGCACGTTGCGCATGCTGTTCTCGCGCATGTAGCACACCAACTGCCCTGCAGGGCAGCGCGCAACTGAGCCCTCGCAGAATTGCAGCCCGGCCACCTCGGCCACCAGAGCCGTGTTCGTCCAGGTCTCCCCGGCGTCGCGCGTGAATGTCACGATCTGCGTGGTTGTGTCGAAATGGCGCAGGCTGTGGTAGTGGCTGGCGATCAGGTACGTGTCGTTGCTCAACTCCAGCAACCTGTCCGGCACCATGCCCTGTATGCGCGTACTCCGCCGCATACCCCACGTCTGGCCGTTGTCGAAGCTGCGCCAGAAATAGGTGCGGAACTTCCAAAGGTCTTCGGGCACAGGTGGGGGCGTATCCGCCGGTACGACAGCCAGATCGCAAACGACGGTCAGCCCGTCGTCGCTTTGGCGCACGATGCGAGGGCAATTCCACACGGCGCCATCCCGGGCAAGCGACATGGGCCGATCCAGATAGCGCCGGTTTACCCAGTTGTGACCGCCGTCGAAGCTGTCTAGCAACACGAGTCGGGAACGCGTCGCCACATGAGCGTCCGCCTCACGATAGATGAGCACCAGCCGCCCATCGGCCGCCAGCACGACGTCTGGGAAGGAGAGATACTGGTCCTCGTCGCGCGCTATGGTCACATGCTCGAGTTGCCCCACCATCCCTCCGCTGCACTCGTGTCAACTGTGCCTGGCGATGGTATACTCTCCGGCCTATGACAGTCAACTGAGGTGTTGCATGTCCGCCGACGCTGATACGTATGTCGCCCTCGTGGATTTGGGCGGTAGCCAGATTCGCGTTGCCATCAGCGACCTAGAGGGCCATTTTGCTGTGCGCATCTCCCGGCCCACTCCCAGCAGAGAGGGAGGTGAAGCCATCTTGGAGGCGCTGATCACGGCCATTCAGGACACCATCTCCACCGCTAGGGTACCCGTTGCCGCCATAGCCATCGCGGCGCCAGGCCCTCTGGACCCGCGCCGGGGCATCGTCGCCCGGGCACCGAACCTCCCCGGATGGACAGACGTGCCCCTGGTGCACATCATGGAGGAACGTTTGGGCCTGCCTACTCTTCTGGGTAACGACGCCAACCTGGCAGCGCTCGCTGAACGCGAATTCGGAGCCGCCCGTGGCCACCAGGACGTCATCTACCTGACCATTAGCACTGGCATAGGCGGCGGTGTCATCACTGACGGCGTCCTTCTCGTGGGCTCGCATGGCTACGCGGCCGAACTGGGGCACAACTCGATTATGGCCGATGGTCCCCTGTGCGCCTGCGGCAACCGTGGCTGTGTGGAGACGCTCGCTAGCGGCCCTGCTATCGCCCGCCAGGCCCGAGAAGCAATTGCCGCGGGCGGTGTCTCGCAACTGGTCGGGATGTGTGGTGGGGATTTGAGCGCGATCACGGCCAAGATGGTCACAGAAGCAGCGGAGCAAGGCGACGAACTAGCGCGACAGGTGTTCCGCAAGGCGGGCGAGTACCTGGGTGTAGCGATCACGAATTTCCTCTACACCTTCGACCCCACCATCGTCGTCCTCGGTGGTGGGGTGAGCAAAGCAGGGCCTCTCCTCTTTGAGCCTGTTCTGGCTACTGTGCAAGCCCGCATCCCGCGCGCTTATTGGGAACACGTCCGCATCGTTCCGGCAGCGCTCGGCGACGATGTCAGTCTAATGGGCGCCCTGGCTCTGTACCTGAGCCAGGAACGAGCGCGTGCTGCCACGCGATACACGAAGTGATGGGTCAGCCATAGCATCAGGGCGAATCTGGTGGCCGCGCGCCTTCTGCGGGGCTACTCGCCGACGTGCCGCGCAAGCCACAAGAGGGCCAGTTCGCGGCGTAGCCGGGAGGCATACTGGCGTGCCTGGCCGGCCACACTATGGCTCAGGTTGGCCTGCGCGAATAGGGCCCGCTCGTAGGCCGAGAGGACGTAACGCATGGGCCGCAGCACGCGATCGAAATCCCATACCCACTCGCTGCCCCATGGGGTACTGACGAAGACGGCCTCACCTCCCAGCGTGCTGCGCAGGCGGGCCCAGAACTCCCGCACCGTCTCGCTCGCCTCTGGCCTCAAGCCCACCCAACTGGTGGCTTGCACCAGCCTGCCATAGGAATCCACCGCCCAATCGTCGGTGCTGTACCGCCAGCGCCGGTATGAGCGCAAGCCCAACCTGACGATGACAAACACGGCCAATAAGGCGGCCGCATACTCTAGAGTCAGCTTGCGGCTGAACGGCCAGCGCCAACCTCGCGCTGCCGGCGACGGCTTCGGCAGCGAAGCCAAAGACGGTCCGCTGGCGCCGCCACTGGCGAAGACGTACGTATCTTGTGAAGGGGTTGGTTCGAACTCGATCCAGCCGTAGCGAGGGAAGTACACCTCAGGCCAGGCATGAGCGTCTTTCTCCGTCACCACCCACTCGCCCGTGTCCCGTCTATAGCTGCCACGGGCATAACCCACAGCCATCCGTGCCGGGACGCCAGCCTCCCGAAGCATCACTACCATTGCCGTGGCAAAATGGTCGCAATAGCCTTTCTGCAGGTCAAAGAGAAAGTAGTCAACTACGTCTCTCCCAGGTGGTGGCGCAGGTACGTTGAGATCATAGGGGAACTGGCGCAGGTAGGCCTCGATGGCGCGCGCCTTGTCGTAGGGCGTGGGCGCCTCCCGCACCACCTGGGTGACGAGGTCACGCACTCGTTGCGGCAATGGCGGCAGACGCAGGTAAACGGTCCTGATCGCCTCAGGATAGTCTTCGCCAGCTGCCTGCAACTCGGCTACGGTAACATCGGGCACTGCCGAAACGACCTGATACGCGAAGCCTGCTCCTTCGAGCGAAATGAGGTCATCACTGGAACGCCAGGCTGCGTTTACGGCCTGATCAACGCGCAGTGGTTGCCCCACGGCGTAGACAACGTCGCCTGACTGCATGCGCCGTACCTGTTGAACGAACTCCTTGCGCCCTTCGCTCGCCCCGGTAGGCAAGTCCTGGTTTGCCGGCACCTGGCTTAGACGCCGGCTGGCATTCTCCCATCCGGTACCCGTGTAGGTGTCGTAAGTGAGAGCACGCCAGTGACGCTGGATCAGTGTCTGCGCCTCGTAGCGAGGCAGGTCGCCCGACCAGGGCTCGGGGACCGGATCGCTGTCTTTGATGTACATCACAACAGCATTGCCCAGGTTGGGAGCACCACCAAGGTTGTGGCCACCGGCAAGATCAGGCGTAGCTTCGGGTTTGATGAGCGAGCTACTGCGCCCGGGCGAGTTCAGGCCGCCAAAGAGCCTCCCCGTCGTCGCCTCCACCCGCCGCCACGGTGAGCTGAGCAGCCTCCAGAAAGCGTCGTATGTCGAGCGGGAACTCATTGCCGGTAGAACTGGTGAAAGCAGCACGACAAGCGCCGCCAGCGCCACTCCAACCGCCGTCGCATAAGGCAAGAGTTCGTCCGAGTAATCGGTCCCCGCTAGGCGCCAACGCATCTCCAGGCCCTTGGCATTGCCCCGCACGATGATGACGAGAGCCAGGCCAAGAAAGGCGAGAGCCCAAGTGGGTCTCTGCCCGGCCAGGAATGTATTCAGCCCCAGAGCCGTCCCCAAAGGCAATACGGCCTGAAGCGGCTGCCACTTCCTGAACAACTGCCAGGCAGCAAAGAACACGATCAGAAACAAGGCAGCTGAGACAAGTAGTAGCCACACCTGCTGATCCCGGTTGGGCAGGCCGGAGAAGGCGCGCCAGAACCAGGCGGCGACACGGTCCGTGATCGCCTGCAACTGGCGCGACCAATAGCCCACCGTGTGCGGCAAAGGGGAGTCCAGCCCTGACCATTGCCCCCAGCGGGCACGTGCCCACCAGAGGTCAAAACTCGCGAGGTCCTCGCTAACCAGGGCGATGGGCGGCCAGAGGTTACCCACTCCAGCGAGGATGGCCTCAACGCCCGCGACCAGACCAACTGACCAGGCCAGGTAGCCCGGTAGGGGAGAACGGGCAATGGCATAGCCCAAGAAGGTAGCCAGCAGCACGTCCCAGACGAGGAAGCCTGTCCCCGACGCCCAGTGCACCTCGTCAATGGCTGCCGCCACGCAGAATGAGGCTGCGGCGAGGAGAAGCAAGGACAGCCGGTCGCCCAGCCCAGCGCTCGGGCGCACCTTTTCGGGAGCGGCGGGGAGGGCAGCGGTATCGAGGAAACTCATGGGCCGACGTGGCTCGCAGGCGCGGGGGCGATCGGTATCGCCCTGCCCGTAGCGCCGATGCGGAAGCGCGGAACGCCCCGTTGCGCAAGCGGTATCAGATGCTCGAAGCGCATGCCGGCCTTGATAACCCGGCTCTGCACACCCAGTTCAGCCAGGGCCGCCATCATGGACGAGAGGCTGGCTTCGTAACCCGGGATGTCCGCCACTCCGAAGGATGCCGCATCCAGAAAGGTGACGCTTACGGCGATGCCACGCGCCAGCACGTGCATCAAGGACTCGAGCCAGCTGGGGTCAACCGAGGGCGTGATCACCGCCACAGTGGTGTCTCTGGCAGCAGTGCGCGACCAGTCTGCCAGAAGCTCTGCCAGGTTCGGGCCCTTACCTGCCTGAACAACTGTGAGGCTGCGCATCAGCCCCCACATGTGGTTCAGGCCTACCCCAGGCCTCATGACCACCCGATCGGCGCCATGCGCGAACAGACCGACAGGACGGTTGTCCCGCAAGATCAGGTAGGAGAGCGAGGCCGCGAGGATCACACCATACTCCACGGTGCTCTCCTCCTCGGCGCCGGCCTGAACGCGCGCGTCCAGGTCGAGCAGGATCCAGAGGCTGCCGCTCGGCTCCAGGTCGAATTCCTTCACGTGTAGCTGCTGAGTGCGCGCTGTGGTCCGCCAGTGCACGTGGCTGAGGCTGTCGCCAGGCAAGTACTCCCGGACGCCGGCTGTATCCATGGTCAACTCGCGCGAGCGAGCGCGGCTGCGGCTCTGGCCAGTTGCCACGCCTCTGGGTAGGGACATCTGAGGCACGCGCACCACAGGAGGAAAGACCGTGATATCGGTCCGCTCGTCGAAGGTGAAGGTCACCAGGAAAAGCCCGAAGGGATCCCCGAGGCGCAACTCCCAAGGGCCCAGCCGAAACTGCCCCCGGCGGCGGCAGATAGCCTTCACATCCCAGGATTTCTGTGAATGTGGGCTGGCTGTCTCCACCCTGCCCCGTGGATAGCCCGGTACGTCCGAATGGTCAACTACTTCCGCCCACAGCACCGGCAGCCAGGAGTCGTTGCGCAGCGTAAACCGCTCGTGCAGCAAATCCCCAACCTGGGCCCAGGACCACAGAAGCTTCCGTTCGACGTTCAGCCGCGTGCGAAGCTGCCAGGCCCAGTAGAGCGCGACGACATTGGCGAGGAGTATGGCAGTGAGCATGTACTGCCATACACGCGCCGGGTTGGTGGCCTGGACCAGGATAAGCCCGAGGAGCAAGAGGGGTAACCATGGGCTCTTCAGCGACATGCGGGCGTTTGGCTGGCTGGCTTTCATACAAAGACGAGTATAACAAAGGGCCAACCGCCAGGCCAGCTACCCGCAGCAGCACAAGGGGCCGCCAGGAGGCGGCCCCGGTAGTGCAAAATGGAAGCTCTCAGCGGAGCTGAACTAGAGTGCCACTTCGCGGCCCAACTCCGCAGAACGATAGATGCCATCGAGGACCTTGGCCACCGTCAGTGACTGTTCGAACGTAACCAGGGGCTCAGCCGATCCCTTGACGCAATCTATGAAATGGGCGATCTCCACCCAGTGATTCTTGTCGCCGGCGCTCACCTGCAGTTGCTGGTCGTACTGATGATCATGCCTCTCCGAGTAGTAGCGAACCGAGTAATGCTTGTCGAATCTGGAGGCCGTCTCCATACCGCCTTCTGTGCCCAGGAAGCGCAGGTAGTTCTCGCCGAACTCGCCCACGTGGGCCGCCCACGATACCTCGAGCGTTAGCACGGCACCATTCTCGAGGCGGATGAAGGCAGTGGCTAGATCGTCCACATCGAACACTTGCTTGCCTGTGCGGAAGATGTCGGCGCCCCAGTTGCCCAGGGCTTTGCCGGAAGGGCCGAACTTGGCAAAGGTCGCGCCTGTCACCGCGACGGGCTTGGGGAAGCCGGCTATCCAGAGCGCCATGTCGAGGAAATGGACACCGATGTCGAGGAGCGACCCGCCACCCGAGAGCTTCTTGTTCGTGAACCAGGATCCGTAGCCCGGGATGCCGGAGCGGCGCAGCCAACCAGCCTTCATGTAGTAGATTTCGCCCAGAAGACCGTCTACGGCGTATTGGCGCATCGCCTGAATGTCTTCGCGGAAACGGTTAGTCATACCAATCATGAGAAGCTTGCCCGTCCGCTTCGCTGTGTCCACCATCCTTACCGCGTCGTCGTAGGCGATCGCCATTGGTTTCTCGCACAGCACATTGATCCCGGCCTCGAGCGCAGCAATGGTTTGCTCAGCGTGAAAGGCGTTTGGGCTGCATATGCTCACTACCTTGAGCCCATCTACAGCAAGCAGGTCGCGATAGTCGGTGAATGCCCTGGCAATCCCGAACTTACCGGCCACCTCCTGAGCGCGGCCCGGCGTTGCGTCGGCCACGGCCACAACCTCCACATCAGGCAATGCCTGATAGGCCGGGATGTGACAGTGAGTCGCTATCGCACCGGCACCGATCACGCCAACCTTGATACGATTGTTGCTCGACATTCTGCCTCCAAAAGAGACGCGCGAGTTTGGTACTCAACGAACGCCAAATCTAGCAGACTCGGACGGCGCCTGACAACTACTTCCTGGCACCAGACGCCGCAGGCTTGCCGCCCAGCATCTCCTGCAAGTCCTTCTCGCTGATGATCGGGATCCCGAGTTGTACGGCCCGTTCGTACTTGCTGCCCGGGTCTTCGCCAGCGACGAGATAACTGGTCTGGCGACTTACGCTCTCGGTGACTTTGCCACCCGCGGCGACGATGGCTGAGCGCGCTTGCTCACGGGACATGGTGGGCAGCCTACCAGTGATCACGAAAGTGAGGCCTCCCAAACGGCCAGGCTCGCTGGGGCGGGCCCTCTCGTCCGCGAGACGCACTCCAGCCCGGCGAAGCTTCTCGATAACCTGCCGGTTGGTGTCGCGCGAGAACCACTCCACAACTGCCGACGCGGTGAACGGACCGACACCGGGAACTGCTTCAATCTCGGCCGCACTGGCTGCCGCCAACCGGTCCATCGAGCCAAAGTGCTCTGCCAGGGCCTGAGCGACGACAGCCCCGACCCGCCTTATGCCCAGGCCGAGCAGAAGGCGCGAGAATGGCCGCTCTTTCGAGGCCTCGATGTTGGCAAGAAGAGTTGTGGCTCGCTTCTCGCCGAAACCGTCCAGCGTCAAGAGCTGCTCCCGGCTCAGGTAGTAGATATCCGCCACGTCATGGACCAGCCCCTTTTCCACGAGCAGTTGCGCCACCTTTTCACCCAGCCCCTCGATATCCATGGCATCACGCGATGCGAAGTACTCCACATGGCGTGCCAACTGCGCCGGGCACTTGGCATTGGTGCAAAGGGTGGCTGCCTCGTCAGGCGCGCGCGTCAATGGTTCCCCGCAGGACGGGCAAGTGGCCGGCATCTCGAACACGCGCTCGCTGCCTGTGCGCAGACTCGTTATCGGCCCCACCACCTGCGGGATGACGTCGCCAGCTCGCGCTACAACCACCATGTCACCAATGCGGATGTCGCGGCTCTCGATGTAGTCGGCGTTATGTAGCGTGGCCTGCCTGACAGTGACGCCACCAATGTTCACAGGTTCCAGGATGGCGTAAGGGGTCACCACGCCCGTGCGCCCCACGTTGACGGCGATGTCGAGCAGGCGCGTCGTCTCCTCCCGAGGCGGGAACTTGAACGCGATCGCCCAGCGCGGCGCCCTGCCCGCAACACCCAGCTGTTCCTGCAGGCCGAAGTCGTTCACCTTAAGAACCATGCCATCGGCTTCGTAAGGCAGATGTTGGCGTTTGGCCATCCAGGCAACTGCGTAGTCGAGCGCTGCCTCCAGTGTCGGCAATAGCCGGACATCAGGCGAGACGGGGAAGCCCAGCTTCTTAATGTAGTTGAGCGTCTCCCACTGAGAGTCTATCGCCACCCCCTCGTGGTGCCCGAGCCCATAGCCAAAGAAGGACAGCGGCCGCTGCGCCGTGATCTGCGGGTCCAACTGGCGAACTGAGCCCGCCGCTGCGTTGCGAGGGTTGGCGAACACCGGCTCGCCTTTCTCGGCACGAGCCCGGTTCAGGGCCTCGAAAGCGTGGATCGGCAGGTACACCTCGCCGCGCACCTCCAGCAAAGCTGGCGGGGCGAAGCTACCATCGGCCGGTATACGCAGAGGGATAGCTTTCACTGTTCTGATGTTCGGGGTCACGTTCTCGCCGACGAAGCCGTCACCACGGGTGGCCGCCAGGGTCATGAGCCCATTCTCGTAGGTGATGCTGATCGCCAGCCCGTCAATCTTGGGCTCGGCGACAAGTTCAACCTCGCCGGACGGCCCGAGGCCGAGCGTCCTCTGCAAGCGCTGATGCCACTGACGCACCTCCTCCGCCGAAAAAGCGTCTGCCAGGCTGAGCATCGGGATGTCATGGGTGACAGCCGCGAACTCGGTCAGCGGCTGGGCGCCGACACGCTGAGTCGGGGAATCTGGCGAGACGAGTTCTGGGTACTGCGCCTCGAGTTCCTCGAGCCGGCGCATCATGCGGTCGTATTCGGCGTCGCTGATCTCGGGTGAGTCAAGGACATAGTAGCGGTAAGAGTGATACCGCAGGCTCTGTCGTAGCTTCTCTACTTCCTGCTTGACCTCATCAGGGGCAGCCATACTACTCGCCCTCCCTCCAGGCCTTCGTCTCGATAACCGCGAGGATCTCTTTTGCGAGAGGGTCAGGATAATCGGCCTCGAAAACCACCCGCCTTATGCCGGCATTGATGATGCTTTTGGCGCAGGCCGAGCAGGGGTAATGCGTGGTGTAGAGAGCCGCTCCTTCGATTGGAATGCCATAGCGCGCTGCGAAATTGATGGCGTTCTGCTCCGCATGCGCGCCCCGGCATAGTTCCACATTCTTGCCGGACGGTACGCCCGCGCGGGCACAGCCGATCTCGAGGCAATGTGGATGGCCGGCTGGAGCGCCGTTGTAGCCCGTGGAGACAATCTGCTTACCCTTTACGATGACGGCTCCTACGTGCCTGTGCAAGCAAGTCGCTCGCGTCGCAACCACCTGAGCGATGCGCATGAAATAGGTGTCAATGTCAGGCCTGCTGTTTGGTTCGCTCATCTACCAGGTCCTGGAAGACGTTTGGGGCAACTCTGTAGAGCTCGTCCAAAACGCGCAACGCCAACTCGCGGATCTCCCACTGGGCAGCCGGGTTCAGCCCGCGCTCGCGGATTACATGGCGCCACGACCGGAAGTTCATCGTGACCACAATACGGGTCGCGGCGGCATTGGGAAGCACAAAGCGAGCGTCTTCCTTGTTGATCCCGAACGCTCGCAACTCACTGTAGGCACTGGAAACAGTGGAGAGGAAGCGCTCGTAGGCCGCCTTAGCCTCAGGGCTGGCTTCGATGTCTGGCGGCGTGACGAACTGGGGCGAGGACATGTCTACGTAGCGCTGGCTCTCCTGGCTGTAGCTCGCAATGCGGTGGCGCACGAGCTGGTGGGTGCAAGCGCGCGAGACACCACTGATCTCGAATGTGGCGCAGGCATGCTCGATAATGCTCTCGTGCCCTTCCTTAAGGCGGCGCCTAAGGAAGCCGCCGGGGTTGCCCTTGGGTTCGCTACGATAGCAGACGCGGCCGGCATACTCCAACAACTCCTCCGGCGAGCCATTGCCGCCCAGGTACCTCGTGAGGGCGATTAACTTGACTTCCACTCAACAACCTCCTTCTTCCGTCCTTGATCCCGCTGTCCGCCGCGCCATCGCCGAGCTTTCATCCCTGCGCCACGGATACGACCTGCCTGAAGCCGCCGGCAAGTGGCCGTTCGAGAAGATCAGCCTCCTCGACCGTCAGGCTATCGGCCTCACGGGCTATGCGCAAGGTCATCACCTGGTTGTGGCCAAGCGGCACAGCCAACTCCAAGCCCCAGAGTGGGAATCGCAGCCGCGCCTGGCAGTCCCGCCCCACCGTCTCGACGATACGGGCGACCATGGCCTGACCGTCCTCGGCCAATTTGAGGGCAGCAAGTTCCACCCCCGTGTCGGGACACTCGCAGAAAGACCAGACGGGCGGCAGGGCGCCATCGTGGCCGCGCGTCTCCCAGTTCAGCACCGGAGCGTTAAGCTCGTGTGCCAGCCTGACTGTGCCTGCGTCCTGCCAAGAGCCAACATGAGGCAGCAGCCAATAGGTGAAACCCTGTTCGCCCTGATCGAGGAAAGCGTACGTTTCCTCTGGCCGGAAGGGACGGGGGTCATGGAAAGCATAGGCCGGCGAGCGCAGCAGAGTCATACGCACGTCCACCCAGGCTTCTGGGTCGCTATAGCTGCCATGGCTTGTCATGTCGAAGCCATACTTGCTGTCGTTGATGAGGCTCAGCCCGTAATGCAAGGCACGGCCATCGGTTCGCCGATGCGCAACCCCAGTGGCGTCCACCCAGGTCTGACCCGGCTCCTCGTGCCCGTCAGGCTGGCGTACCTGGTAGCCATAGGGCGCCTCATATGTGCACACCGGGTACGCGATCGCCGCCGGGAAGGATACCTTGAGGGCCTTTCGAGTGTCGTGCCAGTCCAGCCGGCTGCTCACCTCTATTGCCCGCCTTCCGGCGTACAGGCTGATCCGTTCAGTGATCGTGGACCGCCCGAACCGCCGGCGCAACACAAGTGAGCTGCGTACTGGGCCTCTCTCCCGGGCGATCACCTCTGCCTCCGCGAAGCTGCCCAGGCGCGTGTGGTATCCGTACAGACCATGGCTCCATGTGTCGCTCGGGTCATCCAGAACCACCAACGCATTGCCGGGACGTGCCAGCACTTCCACGCCGGCCACCTTATCGAACAGCGACAACCACTCGCCGCTGCTCAGGTCAAACTGCAATCGCCAGAATTCGTTCTCCAGGCAGTCCTCGTTCGCCATTGGTGCCGTCGAAGGTGCCTCGCCCTCGACCAGGTGTATGCAGGCACCGCCGAGGGGCGGCAGGTGCAGCGAGAGCAGCAGCTTGCCATCGTGGGTGCGCTGGCAGGGCACGGGGTCGCCGGCGAGCTCTGCGCCACCAAGTCGCCTCTCAAGTTCCACATTCGCCGGCCTCTCCCAGGAACAGGGGTTGAACAGCAGGACAGGCGTGCCATCACCACGACAGTCTGTCGCCATAGCCAGGCGCTCCAGCACCACCTGGGAGATGCCCGCACACAGACGCCTCACCTCGGCGAAATCCTGGCGGCAGTCCTCGTACACCTCAGGGATGCACGTACCGGCGAGTATGTCGTGGAACTGGTTGAACAGCACCCGACGCCAGGTATCTTCGAAGGCCGGCGTCCCAGCGAGTGGCCCAGCGCCTAGCACCGATAGTACGGCGTTGGCTTTCTCGACGGCGATCAGGCTCTGCTCCGCCTGACGGTTCCAGCGCTTGATGTCCGAATGCGCTGAGTAGCAGCCGGGAGCATGATGCTGCAGGTCCCGGCGGCGCACAGCGTAATCCTGACGGTTCCGCTCGGCCACCTCGAAGAAGGCCTCTAGTGAGCCGAACCTGATCTCAGGCAGGTCCTCCCGCTCTGCCAACCGCCCTATGGATTCGATGTTCTCCCGCGTTGGCCCACCACCATGGTCTCCGACGCCAAAGAAGCATAGCACTGCGCCCACACGCTCGGGAGCATGGGCAACTGCGTTCACAACCCAGGCTTCTATCTCGCCGGCCCAGGTGCAGTAATGGTTGGGCGGGCGGCAAGCCAAGACGCGACTGCCGTCGTTCGATTGCCACCAGTAGATGTCCTCGTCCATCGCCACTTCCATGGCCGGGTCGGGCCGGAAATACACGTAGTAGTCCAAGCCGCCCAGGCGTAACAGCTGCGGCAGGGTGCCAGCGTGGCCGAAGCTGTCAACGTTGTAGCCGACCTTCGCCGTCCTTCCGAAACGGCTGAGGAAATAGCGCTGGGCATAGAGCAGGTGCCTGGCGAAAGACTCGCCCGAAGGGATATTGCAGTCGGGCTGGACGATCATTCCGCCCACGATGTGCCAACGTCCCTGCTTCGCCAAGTCCTGAATCCTGCGGAACAGCTCCGGTTCTTCCTGCTCAATCCACTGGTAGGCAATAGCCTGGCTGAAGCTGAAAGTCAGTTCAGGGTACTCATACATGAGGGCAACTACAGTGCGAGCTGTATTGAGCACTTCTCGGCGGCCCTCGGCACGCGTCCACAGCCAAGCAGGGTCAATGTGGGCGTTACCAATCATGTGTACAACCGGCGCGGACCGGTGTTTGCCGCAGCCCTGGGTGCTGCTCATGAATTCCCTCCGCTTATCTCGAAGCTGATGACAGACGGGCCAGCCGCCTGCTAGAATACACGCGGTCGTGCAATCCCCTTGACGAGGCTGCAACATCAATGCCAGGTAGTGAAGCTGGATACAAGCTGTCAATCAAGGAGCTACCAGCAGGCGAACGTCCTCGTGAGCGTTTGCAGGCCTATGGCCCATCTCTCCTGAGCACGCCCGAGCTGCTCGCGCTCATCCTCCGCAGCGGCTCCCAAGGCGAGAGTGTTCTCACGCTGGCCACAAGGCTGGTCAGCCAGTTCGGTGGCTTGCCGGGGCTGGCGCGGGCTTCGGTTCAGGAACTGGCGACAGTCCGCGGTGTTGGCCTTGCCAAAGCATGCGAACTCAAGGCGACGTTCGAGCTCGGCCTGCGCCTGGCGGCGGCAGTGGACGACCTCAAACCGGTAGTGCGCGCTCCTCAAGATGCCGCCGGCTTGGTACTTACTGAGATGAGCCTGCTCACAGAAGAGGAACTGCGCGTCATGATGCTGGACACCAAGAATCAGGTCCTCGCCGTCCACCAGGTCTACCGTGGCACGGTCTCCAGCGCGCCCATGCGTGCTGCCGAGGTCTTCCGCGAGGCTGTCCGGCGCAACGCTCCCAACATCATCGTGCTCCACAACCATCCCAGCGGCGACCCTACGCCCTCGCCCGAGGACATCCAGGCGACGGAGCGGCTCGTCCAGGCCGGGAAACTACTCAATATCGAACTCCTCGACCACTTGGTCATCGCCGGCGGCAAGTTCGTAAGCCTGCGCCAGAGAAACCTCGGCTTCCAGAAAGGATAAGCCCTTTGGGCACACCCCACTCGCCTTTGCCCGCCAAGCTGACAGTGGGAATCCTCACTGCCCACAGCGAACTCATGCCCGCAGTGCGTTCCAGCCTCGAGCGGTTGTATGGCCCGGTGGACTTCCTCAGCGCGCCGCTCCCCTTCACTCAGACAGGCTATTACGACAGGGAACTGGGCACGCCCATCCAGCGACAGTTCCTTGCGTTCGAGCGCTTGATCAGCCAGGACGCACTGGCCAGAACAAAGCGCGAGTGCAACGCCCTCGAACGGCAGTCACTGGCGGGCGACCGCCGCCTGGTGAACATAGATCCAGGCTACGTCACGGCCGCCAAGCTAGTCCTGGCTACCACAAAGGACAACTGCCATCGCATCTACATCGGCGATGGCATCTACGCCGAGGTCACGTTGCGCTACCACAGGGGCCGGTACGAGCCGTGGCCATGGACATATCCTGACTATGCCTCCGCGGCGTACCGTTCGATCTTCGAGACAATCCGCGCCATCTACCTTGATCAGCTGCACCGCTACCCGCAGGCAGAGCCTCAGTAGCCGAAAACGAGGACAGACGTTGTGAGGTTCAGGTGCACAGGCCTGCCATCTGGCAGTTGCGATTGCTCCCCGAAAGTGGAGGCGCCCAGGAGTGCCGCCGGCCCGGCGATGTGTCGTACCTGGAGAGCGACCTCGCTTGCATGCTCTCGAAGGGCGCGAACCCGGCCGGCTCCCTGCGCCATAAGCACCCCTTTGATTGACGATGAGCTGAGGCCGGCACGCATCGCCGCCTCTGACACCGCTGCGCCGGCAGCAGGCACCAGGGACTCCGGTGTGGCGGTGAGCAGACGTAGCAAGTCGCCCTCGCGCACGTCGGCAAACAACCCAAGTCTACCATCGGCTGAGATCGTCCCCGGTTCCTTCACAATCAGACGATGTGTGCGCGCATCCTCCACGGCAAGGGGCGCCAGGGCAGCCACCTGGCGTAGCCGAGGGCCACGCAGGTTGCCTGGCGACGTGCCAAGCCACTCAGCGTAGACCTCCGCAGCCGGACGCCCGTCCAGTTGCCCGAGCATCCTTCCTTCGACCTGACCGGCTCGCGCCACATGTGCCGTCGGCCAATAGCCGGCGCTGAACGCGGCCCCTGCCACGAAGTCCCCGTAGAGCAGAGCGACAGCACAGCTGTTGGGCAACATGCGATTGCCCGAAAACACTACCCAACTGCCTCCCACGTCGGGGTCTGCCACGGTGAAGCCAAGTAGCGGCACGCTCCGCCCTATCACGGCTGATATCCCCGAAAGGATTGCCTCCTCGTGCCCTGGCGGCGCGAGCAAGATCGCTGCCCTGATCGGGCTCGAAGCATCCGGCGCTGTAGCCCGAGCCGCCTCAGCGGCCTGGCGGCCAGCGGCGGACGGATCCTCACCCAGGTCGGCTTGGGCCACCGCAGCGGTCACCCCGCTACCGCCAATGGCCATCACCCCCACGCTTCGCGGCCGCTCTCCCGGACGAGTGAACCCGCTTGCGGAGAGCACTCCCGAACACGATGTGCCCCCGATCAGTGGCACGGGCCCCGAGAACACGCGCGCTGCACCCAGCACCCGGGCAAGATCGTAAGCACGGGTACAGAACAAGAGCAGCAACTTCGGTTCCGACGGCAAGAGCGCGTAGGCCATACCCATAGCACGGCGTACTGCGGCTCGCTCGTCTGGATCCTCATCTACGCCGACGCCGACAATCACAGGCTCTGCGGAAGGGCCGCCACCAGCGCCCTCTGGTTGTCCGTGGAGAAGCATCGTCCAGCGCTCCTGACCTGAATTGGCACCCGGGCCAATGTAGGGCATATTAGCCCCAGCAGTCAATGCGACCACACATGGCTAGACGATGCCCTCGCATCATGGCAGAATCGGCTCTGCTCTGGGAGGTGACCATGGGCTTGATTGACTTGACCGGACCGATCACTGAGGGAATGTGGACCTTCGGCCCTCCACTTCCGGAAGTGCGCCTCACCAAACTCGCACGCCTGGAGCACGAGGGTTGGGATGCCAACCTGATCCACATGGGCAATATCCAAGGGACTTGCCTGGAGACAGCCGCTCATCTTTTCCCCAACCAGCCATCAATTGACCAGGTGCCGCTTGACCGGTTCTTTTGCAGGGCAGCAGTCCTGCAGTTGCCCGACAAACAGGCGCGCGAGTTGATCACCGTGGCTGACCTCCGCGGGGCAGGCGTGGAGATCGCTCCCGGGATGGCTGTGCTCGTGGCTACTGGCTGGGACCGAATGTGGGCGGACCCGCGCTTCTACTGGGACAGCCCGCATTTCACCCTCGAAGCCATGGAGTGGATCGCCGCCAAACAGCCGGGTATCCTCGGCGTGGACATACCAAGCGATGACGACCCGTACGAGCCGGTCGGCGTCAACAAGGTGATATTCGGCACTGGCGCCTTGCTGATGGGGCCTCTGGTCAACGTGCGTCGGATACGGTCCAAGTACGTAGACCTGGTAGCCCTGCCCCTGCCAATCGTCGGCCTCTGCGGCACGCCTTGCCGGGCGGTGGCTATTGAGCCCTGATCGAGAGGGCACTGTGACTGACATCGAGCCTTTCTGGCTGGCCATCCTCGAGCGCTTCGGCATCACTTCCGTCGTCAGTGCAAAGCCGGGCGGTGGCACAGCGGCGCCCAAGATCCTGGTTACCACCACGGGAGGGCGCTATCTGGTGCGACAGAGGCGTCCACTCTCCTCGCCGGAGCCGATTGTTGTCTACGACCATGCGGTCATTCAGGCAGTTGCTGACGCCGGCATCCCCACCGCTCGCCCTTGCCTATCCACTGCGGGCAGAACCTGGGTGTACGTCGATGGTATGGCCTACGAGGCATTCCCCTTCCTCGAAGGCTTGCAGCCGTTCGAGCCAGACAACCTGGATCAGCTGCGGTCGGCTGCTATCACCCTGGCCCAATTCCACCGTGCCACAGCCGGGCTCCAGCCGCCCGGGCGCAAGGACTGGCCACGGGAGCACCGGGCCCTGGACATGATCGGGGCACTCGAGCGTGCTCTTGCCGAGTGCCCTGCCTCGCCGGAGCAGGCCGACCAGGCACAACGGATGCTCGAGTGCGAACGCCGCCTTGCCTCGCAGTTGACCGATGAGACGGTTGCCTCCCTGCCACACGTCATCACCCATGGCGACTTTACGCCGGCGAATGTCGGCTTCAGGGGAAACGCAGTCGGTGGTGTATTCGACTTCGACTGGGTGAGCCGCCAGGCCCGCGTCCTCGACATCGGCGAGGCGGCGCAGTTCTTCGCCTGCAAGCGCTCGGCGCCTCTGGATCCGAGTGACATCTGGTCGCTGGTTGCGGCCTGGCAACCTGACACCGCGGCCCTTCGCGCCTTCCTTCAGGCGTACCAGACCGTCTGGCCCCTCTCTCGGGCCGAGGCAGAGGCACTGCCTCTATTCATGGCTGAGACCTGGCTGGGAGTGCGTGTGCGTGCCATGCGCAAGGTGCCGCCTGAGCAGCGGCTGCGGATACTCACAGAAGGGGCACTGCCGCCTCTGCTCTGGCTGAAGGAGAACGCGGAATGGCTCGCCCATGCGGCGATGAGCACTGCGCCGTGAGTATGCGCACCTCCCGGCGACGGGAGATGCCGAGCATAGGCCCATTGCCGGCGCCCTTCCTGCCACCTATAATCCGCGCCATGTTCAACGGTGGCGGCTGGATTTGACAGTCCTTGCCCTCGCGCTTGCCCTGACGTTGCTGGCCGCCCTTGTGGCCTGGCGACGTCGCTCGTCCAGCGCACGCGATCTCGCATCGCTGCTCCTTCTCGCCCTTCTCGGCGCCGGTTTCTACTGGCGCTTACTGCTGGGTGACGCCTACGCGCCGGCCGGCGGTGGCGACCTTGCCTCTTTCCTCTATCCATATTACGCCTATGCGGCCCGGTCCCTACACGCCGGCACAATGCCACTCTGGAACCCATTCGTTTTCGCCGGCATGCCCTTTGTCGGCGATGTCCAGAACGGCCTGTTCTATCCCATCAACCTGATCCAATTCGTGGCGTCGCCACAGCTCAGCTATCTGGACATGGAGGCCATGGCGATTCTCCATGTCTGGCTGGCCGGAGCGGGCATGTACCTCTGCCTGCGCTATTTGCCCAAGGGCGGGGTTGGTGAGTTGCCGGCCCTGCTCGGCGCCGTCGCTTTCATGTTCTCCGATCTTTTCGTCATGCACTTCGGCAACCTGAACATGATTGCGGTCGCCGCCTGGCTGCCGATCGTGTTCCTGCTCTTCGCCCGAGCCCTCGAGTCCGGCTCTCTCGCCGGGGCGGCGCTCGCTGGACTGGTGCTCGGGCTGTCATCGCTCGCCGGCCATATCCAGCCCACCATATACAACGGCCTGGTTCTGGCCGCTCTGGCCATCTGGAAAGCCATAAGGGAACGGCACGCAGGTCGCCCGCTCACCCAACTCGCCCTCGTTGCGGCGATTGCCGCCGCGGCAGCGGCCCCGGCGTTGCTGCCAGCCATGGCCCTGACCAGGGAGACGCCTCGCGCCGCCTTCAGCTATTGGGAGGCCTCGCATTACTCCCTCTCGCCACTGCGCTCCATCGGCATCGTGCTGCCGGACTTGTTCGGCCGTGACCCCGCCACCTACTGGGGCTGGGGGGACCGCGTGGAAACGGGGTATGTTGGCCTTCTGCCCTTGCTGCTTGCCGTAGCTGCCGCTGTGCACCTGAGAGAGAAGAGGTGGGTCCCGTTTTTCGCCGGGGTTGGTGGGGTGAGTTACCTCATTGCCCTTGGAGACACGACCCCGCTGCAGGGCTGGTCCTACCTGCTGCCAGGTCTGAACGTGCTCCGGGCGCCTGGGCGCGCCCTTTATCTCACCGATTTCGCCCTGGCAGCTTTGGCGGCCATCGCCTGCCAGGCGCTCGTGGAGGCGCCAGCGCCGAGCGTGGCGAGGCAGGCCCTCGCGCGCTATGCCCGCAGCGTCCAACGCTCCGGCCTGATCGTCGGTGTGGCACTGCTCGCGGCGACCATTCTCGCCGTCTTTCTTCTGCAGGATCGCGACGCCGTGATCTTCCACCGCGCCTGGATGGCAGCCAACAGCGTCGCCCGCGCCGGGATCGTCCTCGCTGCCACCATGCTGTTGCTGAACGGACCGCTCGTGCGAGGGAAAGCGGTCGGCCGAACCTGGTTTGCCGCGGCACTGGCGCTCGCCTACCTGGACCTGGCATCGGTCGGTGCCTACGTGGATATAGGTCCGAACGACCCAACGGCCAGTTTCCGCCATCCTGAGGCGCTTGCCTTCCTGCACAGCGACCCCAACTACTACAGGATAGATGTCAGCCCGGAGGCTGCTTCAGCCTGGCAGCCGGACTTGGGCTGCCTTTTCGGGGTTGAGAATATCCGTGGCGTCGCCAACCCGATGGAGCTGCAGCGCTACCGGCGCTTCTTGGACCTGGCTCAAGACCGGGGCTCGCGGCTGTACGACCTGTTGGGGGCCAAGTACTTGCTGCTCTCCAAGGGCGAGCCACCCGGCAATGCCAAGTTCGCCCCCGCTTTCGGCGGAGACAGCACGACCGATATCTACCTCAACACCCAGGCTTACCCCCTTGCCCTGATCGCGCATCAGGCGGTAGGCATCCGGAGCGAGGCCGAGGCAGAAGCGCGGCTGCGCCAGATCGCCGACCCGGGCGAGGTAGTCATTGTCGAGGGCCAGGCAGAGTCTGTTGCGCCCGCCACCGGCCCGGAGCGCCTTTGGTTCTCGAGCCGGGGCAACAACGGCATGACGCTCGAGCTCGAGTTGAGCCAGCCAGCGTACCTCCTGCTCACTGTGCCCTACTGCCAGGGCTGGGCAGCACGCCTGGACGGGCGTCCTGCTGCCATCCAGCCAGCTGACCTGGCCTTCATGGCCGTCTCAGTCCCTTCCGGCCGCCATAGCGTGTCTTTCCGGTACACGCCCCCACATCTGGCCATCTCTCTGGGTGCGAGTGCAGGAGCGTTACTTGTCACTGGCGCTCTTGCTCTCCACCGGAAGCGGCCGAGCCTGACAGCATCCGGGAGCGGTCAGTAGATTCCCACTCACTTATGACGACTTGCCTCGTCCCAAACAGGGCGATTGCCCAGGTCGGTTCCCTGTGCTAGACTTATAGAGCGTGCCTGGAAACTGCGGGCACGCAGACTGTGGGAGGGGAATAGAAGGACTATGTGGCCAAGGGGTCCTAGAGGTCGCGGGGCGCCGACAAAGGAGGTCAAACTACGGCCAGACGTACTCCTGAGTCCGGATGCCCTTGCTCAGTTCAAGCGTGGGTTCCTGGAGATGGCGGAGCTAGCGGCCATCACCTACGGCCCTCGGGGCGGCGTCGTCGGCAACCTTCCCGATCTACACCGTGAGCCCGAACTGCTCACGGACGCTGCCACCATCACGCGCCGGATAATCCAGATGCCAGGGCGGGCGCGGGACATGGGCGCCATGCTCGCCAGGCATTTCATCTGGCGAGTGCGCCAGGAGGTCGGCGACGGCAGTGCACTATCCGCCGTGTTGGCAGAATCCATGCTGCGCGAGGCCATACATCTCTCCACGGACGGCGTCAACGTCCAAATGATGCGCCGCGGTATTGATCGCGCCATCGCTGCGGCAAGCGAGCATCTCATCAAGATCGCCAAGCCGCTTTCCGGCGAGGCCGATTGCGTGGCCCTGGCAACGTCCATTTTGGGGGACCCTGCACTGGGCAAGGTGGTCGGTGAGGTCATTGACCTGGTTGGGCCTGACGGGGCGATCACCATAGAAGAGTATGTCGGGCCCTACCTCGAGCGTGAGTACGTCGAGGGCGCCCGCCTGGACTGGGGCATGACTTCCCCCTACTTCGAGACGGACGAGACACGGCACGAGACTGTGCTCGAGCAGCCGTACGTTTTCGTCACCAGCAACAAGTTGAGCCATCCGCAGGACATCCTGCCAGTCCTCGAACTTGTGCGCCAGGCCGGAGGCAAGTCGCTCTTTGTTGTCGCCGACCAGACTCAGGCGGACGCGCTGGCCACTCTGGCGGTCAACAACCAAAAGGGCGACATCCGCTGCTGTTCCGTCAAAGTCGAGGCCCTGGGCGAGCAACGCGTCCCCTCGATGGAAGACATCGCCATACTCACCAATGCCCGCATCTTCTTGGCGGACCAGGGGCTGAAGGCGTCGGACGCGCGCATCGAGGATCTGGGCCGGGCCAGGCGGATAGTGGTCCGGGCCAAAGAGACAATCATCGTCGGCGGCGCCGGCTCCTCGGCCGCCATCCGCGCCCGCATCCGCTCCATTCGCGATCGTCTCCGTGAACTCAAGCCGAGCGACGACAAGTATAAGCCACTGCGCGAGCGCATTGGTCATTTGAGCACCGGCGTGGCGATCATCAAGATTGGCAGCTTCAGCGCCAAAGAGCGCAAAGAAAAGCGCGAGCAGATCGAGAACGCCCTGCTCGTCCTCTCAGCTTCGACAGAACTGGGGATGGTCCCCGGTGGGGGCGCAGCGTACTTGAGTTGCCTGCCAGTCCTCAAGCGCCTGAAAGCCGAAGGGGACGAGCTGTTGGGCATCCGCGCCGTGATGTACGCCCTTGAGGCCCCCATGCGCCGCCTGGCGGCCAGTGGCGGCCAGCACCCACCGGTGGTGCTCGATGCGGCGCGTCGGCGCGGCAATGGCTTCGGCTACGACGTTGTTGCGGACAAGATAGTTGACATGCGTGCCGCCGGCATCTCCGACCCGGTCAAGGTGCTGGTGAAAGCGCTGGAGGCGGCCGGCAGCGCCGTCACGATGGCTCTGACCACGTCAGCGCTTGTATTGCACAGCAGCCCCAGTACCGAGATGGAACCATGACCCTGCCACGGGCAGGTTGACATCACCGCCAGGAGATCATAGCAATGGCGATCAGGGAATACGCGAGTCAACGCGGCTGGAAGCTCTCCGGCCCCATCCTTCCCGGTGGCACGATCTACTCCCTCGTGCTCTCGCCGAACAAAGACCAGCACAATCCACTGCTGGCCGGTACGCCGGTTGGGGTGTTCCGCTCGCTCAGCCGGGGCGACAACTGGTCCTGGGCGAACCGCGGCCTAGCTGGGCTGCAGATCTCGGCGCTCGCGAGCTCACCTAACGGCGTCCTCTTTCTGGGCACGCTAGATGGCGGCCTCGCCCGCTCCGTGGACGGCGGCTACTCCTGGACCACTTTGCCTTCGCTGCAGGATGCCGGCAGCATTACGGCAATCGCTGTCTCGCCGGACTACTTATCCGATGGCACTATCCTCGTCGGATCCGACGCCGGCGGTGTTTACCGCTCGACCGACAGCGGCAAAACGGCCAAGAGCGTGAATTTCGGCCTTGGCGACCTCAGCGTGCTCTGCCTGACTTGCGCTGCTGGCTGGCCCAAGAAGCCGGTGGCCTTCGCTGGCACCATGGATGGGCTGTTCCGCTCCACGAATGGCGGACGTGCCTGGCGCCCTTGCCAGGGCGACCTGGAAGGCCTTCCGGTCCAGGCTATCGTTACCAGCCCCAGGTTTGACCGTGACGGAATCGCCTTCGCGGCGACGGAGGAAGACGGGATCTTCCGGACGAAAGATGGTGGCGACAGTTGGTCGCTCATAGGCGACGCCATCGCGGACAAGACCGTGAACTGCCTCTGGATCTCGCCCAACTTCGGCAGCGACCGAGTAGTGCTTGCTGGCACATCGTCCGCTGGCCTCTTCCGCTCCGCCGACGGTGGCGAAACCTGGGTGCAGGTGCTGGACGCCGGCAACGCGGTCCTTTCCCTTGCTGGGGACGAGCGCACTATCTTCGCCGGCTTCCATAACGCCGGGGCTTATCGCTCCAGCGATGGCGGCACGACCTGGGAGCCCTGTCAGGAGGGCTTGTTCGCCAACGCTTTCACTCATCTTGTGGCCTGCTCTGATGGCACAATGTTCGCGACTGGGCCCGACACTGGCATCTATAAGTCCAGCGACGGAACAGTATGGTCCGAGTTGACGAACGTGCCGGCGGCCGGTGGCTTGGCAGCCTTCGTCGCCTCCTCGGACTACGCGAAGCTGCCGCTCCTTGCCTTCGCCGACATCGAGGCCGGCGTGCACGTGTCCACAGACGGCGGGGACAGTTGGAAACAGGTGCTTACTGATGAGGTCACGGCCCTCTGTACGGCATCTGACAGCCAGGGCGGCTCGATCCTCTACGCCGGCACCGCCGATGGCCGCCTCCTCTCGAGCCGCGATTGCGGCGACAGCTGGCAGAGCCAGGAGCCATTCGCGGGGCAGACCGTGCTCCGGCTGGAGGCTTCGCCTTGCTTTGCCTCCGATGGCATACTCGTAGCAGGCACGAGCGCCAGTGGTAGCAGCGCCGCTCCGGTGTCCATCTGGCGCTCGAGAGATGGCGGGCAAACCTGGGAACGCCTCATCGAGCAAGAGGTCGCGCTCCATCACATCGGCGTGGCGATTGACTCGTCAGAGGGGCGTGTCGTCGCGGCGCTCGACCGTCGCTTCCTGCTCGAGACTGGCGAACACGAGTGGCGGCGAGTCTCCGCCGGGCCAGGCGATCCACCCGTGCTCACCGTCGCCATCCGCCGACAAGGCACAAGCACCTACTATCTCATGGGCACGACGCTTGGCGTGTACATCTCCGAGGACGGTGCCTCGTGGTGGCCGATGATGCGTGGCATGGGCTACTCGCCGATACTCGTACTCGCGCCCAGCGTCGGCGATGAGCGCCAGCCAGTGTGGGCCCTTGGCCTGGGTGGCCTGGTCTGGAAGTGGGACCGCAACCCGGAATCCGGTTCGGCCTAGGCCCGCGCAGCGGTTCCTGCAGGCAAAGCAGAAGCGCCCCGATGTTTCGGGGCGCTTCTGCTTTGGGCCGCTTCTAGGGGCTAAGGCAGGCAGCCAAACACAGGCAGCTCAACCATCGTATGGTAACCTGGAGCGGACGCCAGCAAAGGACCGATGCAGTTGGTGATCAGCGCAGCGGTCGCCCCGTCGCCCGGGAAGCCTCCCTTGACTAGGACCGTAGTGGTGCCGTCGCTGCCCTCAACCACTACCTCATCCTGAGGGTTGGCTGCTCCCAAGTACATCTCCAGGTGAAGCAGAAGCTCGACAGCGCCGCTCAGGCGTGCATGAAGCGATTGGTCTATACCTGCCACCTGCCCGGGCTGCACACGAAAGTACTCGCTCGCTGTCTCAACCGTGGCGACCACTGGCTCAAGGCTCTCTCGTTCCTCCTCCACTCTGCGGCCCAAACCGTGTGCCAACATATGCGCCGACGCCTTGAGCCCCACGTGGCCGATGGCAGCCTGGCTGGCCAGTTCGCGGAAGCGCTCCGGTGTCATTCCCGCGCCCACCTTGCGCTGCAGCGGTTCGCGGCGGGTGGCGGCATCCAGCACGCGGTGGATGGTAATGCGCCTGCAATCAACTCTGGTGGCGGTCACGATCAGTGGCCACAGGTCCATCGCGAAGCCGGGGTTGATCCCCGTCCCGAGCAGGCGAGCGCCAGAACCCCTGCAGAAATCGTCGAGCTTCTGTGTGAGCCGGCGCTGTTCCTCCGTTACCGGGTACGCCAACTCCTCACAGGTGGAGATCACGCTGACCCCCGATGCCAGCAGAGGCTCGAATTGCGATGACACCTGCGACAGCTTCGACCCGGTAGCGTGCAGTACGACGTCGGGGCGAGCCGCTGCTAGCAGCTGCTCGACCGAGCCGGTGATCATCACGTCCGGTCCTACTCCGACCACCACATCGGCCAGCTTCCTGCCGGCCAGCTGCGGGGCAATGTCCAAAGCACCAACCACGCGCAACGATGCTTTCCTGGCAGCAGCGGCGGCGATGCCCCTGCCGATCGGGCCCAGGCCACAGACCGCTACCCTTACGGGATCAGACATGAGTGACTTCCTCCCCATCTACATGAAATCTGAACACCTTCGACAGGCTAGACCGGCGAGTGAAGTCAGTCAAGTCGGCACAGTTCCTGCAAGACATAGCCTTCGGTGCGAGATTGCACCTTCAGCGTCGAGAAATATAACATTGCTTCAGACCAATGGCTTCCTGTAGCCCGGTTAGCCGATTGGTGCTGGGCGCAGCGACCAGACGCTTCAGGAGTGAGGCTGGATGGCCAAGGAACGTATTCTTGTCGTGGATGACGAGCCGGACGTCCTGCACGTGTGCGAGCGCATCCTGACCAGTGATGGCTTCAACGTCAAGACGGTCAGCAGCGGCTTTGAAGCTGTGCAGTTGGCCAGCGCTGAGAAGTTCGACCTGCTGTTGACCGACATCAAGATGCCCGGGATGGACGGCCTGGACGTTGCCGAGGCAGCACGCACGGTGAACCCCCACCTGGTCTGCGTCACCATGACTGGCTACAGCACCATGGACACGGCCATCGAGGCCTTGCGGCTTGGCATCGAGGAGTTCATCATCAAGCCGTTCATGCCCCAGGACCTGATCGCTGCGGTCTCACGTGCTCTGGAGAAGGAGAAGTTGCGCCAGGAGAGCGCCCGCCTGCGCGCCCTCATGCCCCTGTTTGAGCTCAACCGTGTCTTCATGTCCACGACCGACGTGCCCAGGCTGGCGCAACAGGTGCTTAGCGCCGCTGCGAGCGAACTCAAAGCCAGTCGCGCTGTGCTCCTTCTCTGCGAGGAACCACAGTCGAGTTCCGAAAACCCGGGGCCCTATCAGACTTACGCCTCTTTCGATGTTGCGAACCAGGACATCTCGGCCTGGGCCAGGGCCGCCAGCGGTATCTGCGACGGCGAAGCACATGTCGTCCTTGACCAGGGCAATGCAGCGGACCTGCTGCGCGAGATCGGCGCCGCTACAATCATCGCAGTGGCGATCAAGGCCAAGCAGGGCACACTCGGGGCGCTCGTCCTGGCGCATGACGACCCGTCCTCGCGCTTTAGCGAGAGCGATGTTGAGTTCCTGTCGGTATTGTGTGGTCAGGCCAGCGTGGCCATCGAGAATGCGATGCTCTTTGAGGAACTGCGTCAGGCTTACGAGGACTTGAAACAGCTTGACTACATGAAGAGTGAGTTCATCAGCATCGCCGCGCACGAGTTGCGCACGCCTCTCGCCATTCTCATGGGCTATGCCGGCATCCTTGAGGGCATGGTGCCAGCGGAACTGAAACAGTATGCCAGCATCATCCTTCGCAACGCCGGGCGGTTGCGGGCCCTCATGGACGAAATGCTCAACCTGGACGCACTCGAACGTGGCACTTCGCTGATCCGTCTGGAAGGGATTGACTTGGCCAGCCTGGTCAGGGACACAGTTGAGGACTTGCGGCCGCTTGCCGATACCAAGCACCAGACGCTGTCGCTCGAGCTGGGCGCCGGTAACGTGCGCCTGACAACCGATCGGGAGAAATTCGGCATGGTGCTTGCCAACCTTGTCTCCAACGCCATCAAGTTCACTCCCGAGGGCGGGCAGATCGCAGTGCGCAGCCGCGAGGTCCCTGGAGGCATCGAGGTCGAGGTCCAGGACAATGGCATCGGCATCGCCGAAGGGGAACAGGACAGGATCTTCGAGCGTTTCTACCAGGTAGAAGACTCGCTCACCCGCGAGCATGAGGGAATGGGCCTGGGCCTGAGCATCGCCAAGGGAATGGCCGAACTCCTCGGTGGGCGCATCTCGCTCGAGAGTGAACTGGGCCGCGGCAGCACCTTCCGCTTCACGGTGCCTCTCGCTCCCAGGCTATAGCGGCGCATCTCTGCTATGGGCGCCATCATCGTTGCCGCTCTTCCGCGCCGCACGCGCACACTTGTCCTCCAGCCGGGCCAGGCGCAACTCCAGGGCGCGGCGCTCCAGCGCTGACCGCACACCGGGCAGCCGCAGGGCCTGGCGCACCACATCGGCAGCAGCTTCGTGGTCGCGCTCGCGGTGCTCCAGGTGCTTTGCCAGCTCGACGTGCGCTATGGCGTGCGGGTCAACTCCTGCCTCCACCAGGGCTCGCCAGAGCTGCTTTGCCCTGGCATAGTCTCCCTGCCGTTTCAGCAGGTACCCCAGGCGCACCGTCGCAGTGTAGTAGGCCTCGTGCGTGCCTTCCGCCAGCGCGCGCTCGTAGGCCTCACGGGCCTCTTCCGCCCGTCCCGCGGCTTCGAGCATGGCGCCAGCACCGATGTAGTCCCTGGGGTCGGGAGCGCGGCGACGCTCGATGGTACTTGCCATAGTCCCGGCCAACGTCGCAAGCGACAGGATGTCGAGCAGGTTGTGGTAGAACACGGAGCGCAACTGCTCGACGGGGACACCACGCAAGTAGTCGAAGTATATACCGGGGATGAGGGCCCCAGGCACATCTTCTTCGCTGCGCCTGACGCCCAACACCTGAGCTTCGATGCTTTTCAAGCTGCAATCCCCCGTGCGGGACCGGTAAAGTCGGCGCGCCGGGTAGAGCAGGTCAAGGTGCGGCCAGGCGCTCATGTTCAGGCGCCGCCGCTGCAGTATGAAGCGCGTATCAAGCAACGGCGCGTCGAAGCAGCGCCCGTTGTAGGAGACCAGGAACGGCTGCGGGTTCAGCGCCTGGCTGAGCGCCTGCAGGAAGGCTGCCTCATGCTCGGGGCCGGCGAGAAAGAACTGAAGCACCTCGAACTCGCCGTCGGCGTACCGCCCCACGCCCACCAGGAAGGCCAGCGTGCCCGTGCCACCAGCCAGCCCTGTGGTCTCGACATCGAAGAACAGGCCCTGGCCAAGGTCAACTGCCGCAAGACGTTCGTCCCTGCCCAGGAGCGCCAGGCTTTCCGGCCGCGCCTCGAGAGTCTCGCCTAGAGGTTGCTGTCCATGAGCGTGCTGCAAAGGGAAACGGTTCCGCACCACCAGGAAAGCCTCGCCCTGGCCCTGGTCAAGGATCTCACCGTCCACGCAGCGCAGGAGGCGCTTCAGGCGCCGGCCACGGCTTTGGACATCAGCCGGGCTAGGTGCTACCCTTTCCTGGCTTCCGGGATACAGGTATTGCCGGAACTGGTGCGTTACGGAAGAGTTGTACATTTCAACGACCTGACGATAGGAGCCTATGCAGTCTTCGAGGCGCTTCAATCCTACGGCCGACGGCCGCGCTGGTCAACCCCCGCGCCCGCGGCGAATGTCATTTATGTCAATGCGGGCTGGTCGTGGCGGGCCAGGTTTGCTCCTCACCGGCTGTATCATTGTCGCTGCCGCCGTAGCACTGCTGCTGCGCTTCTCTCCGGCCGCTGCCGATCCAGTTCCGACGTCCGAAACGCCCACATACGATCGTGTGAGCATCTCGCCAGAATCAGTCTCGCTCGATACAGCGGAATCTGCCCAGTTCACGGCTACCCTGTACGATAGCAATGGACAGGTGGTCACGGGCGTAGATGCGACCTGGTCCGCCCTACCCGAGGCTGGCAGCATCAGCTCGACCGGCCGCTTCTATGCCACTGGCAAGCCCGGCCTTTACCACGGCGCCGTGCAGGCCACCATGGCTGGCCTCTCGGCGACCGCGGACGTGCAGATAGTGCACGTGCGCCTTTTCTTCCCCTGCGTACTTCGCGGTTACGCCTCGAAGCGTCTGCCAAACGACCCTCTCTACCCCCAGCAATGGGCCTATGCCCACATCAACGCGCCACAGGCCTGGTACACAACCGTCGGCGACGGCGGGCCGATAGTGGCTGTCCTCGACACGGGCGTTGACCTTACGCACCCCGACCTGGCAGCCAACCTTGTGCCCGGGGCTACGTTCGTCTCAGCTAACGACAACTGCCCGGCTCCGCCCAGCAGCCCTAGCGACGACAATGGCCACGGCACCCACGTCGCGGGCATTGTAGCTGCCGTAGGGGACAACGGGGTGGGCGTCGCCGGCATGAACTGGCATGCCCGCCTCATGCCGGTGAAAGTGCTGGATTGCACCGGTTCGGGTGGGGCCGAGGCTGTCCAGGCTGGTCTCCATTGGGCTGTGGATCACGGTGCGAAGGTGGTGAATCTCAGCCTGGGCGCCTTCAGTGCCTCCTCACCATCTCCTTTCCTGGCGGAGGGCATCAACTACGCCGTCTCTAAAGGAGCCGTCGTCGTGGCCGCCGCCGGCAACCTCAGCCCGGGGATTGCCTCGGGTACACCCTCCTGGCCCGCGGCATACCCGGGTGTGATCGGGGTCGGTGCCACCGATTCGAGCGACAAGGTCACCTCCTTCTCAAACTCTGGTTACTTCGTTGACGTCGTCGCCCCCGGCTACTCGATCCTGAGCACGTATCCGCGCAGCCTGAACGCCGTCGGCTATGCTTACGAGTCCGGCACTTCAATGTCCACCCCCTTCGTCAGCGGCCTGGCTGCCTTGCTCCTCTCGGTCAACCCAAGCTTGAGCACTACTGACGTAACAAACGACATACTCCTCAGCGCCCGCGATCTGGGCACCCCCGGCTGGGACCCCGCTTATGGCTATGGCCTCATAGATGCGGGGGCGGCTCTGCGGCGCCTGGCCCAGGTGGGGGCAACGGCCGAGGTCATGGCGGCTGCCACTCCTGCAGAGACCAGAGCGCCAGCGGGCAACACCCCCCCTGCGCCGGGCACGTACCGGCCAGGCGAGTTGCTCGTCCAACTGAAGCCAGGGCACTCGGAGTTGGGGCTATCGCATGCTTTGAGCGCCATGTCCCTCTCGGCCGCCGTCAGCAAGACCAGCTTGAGCGACGTTGTCCGCTTGCACGTGCCGGCCGGCCGCGAACTCGAGTACATGCGCAGGCTGCAGGGCCAGGCCGATGTCCAGGCAGTCTATCTCGATGTGCTGCTCTTCGCCCAGTAGACAGCTATTGCTGCATGCGAACATATGGGCTATAATGACAATTAGCACATACGTTCGCAGAGGTGGGAGATGACGCGGGAAGAGTTGGTAGCTCTGTGCAGGAAGGCGCCGGACGTCGGGCAGGTCAGACACGAAGACTTCGTGGACTACATCACGGTGATTGAGCGGCGCAAGCGGACGCCTCAGGGCTGGGTTAGCGAAGCCACACCGTACATGTCGGTTGACGGGCGCCTGGCTATGGCCAATGCCGACCATCGCAAGCAGGGCAAAAAGATGGATTTCGAGAATCCTGTGGTCTTGGTGGATACGCCCGAGCAACTGACGCTCATGGTCACCATCGTCAGCGAAATCTACGGCCGCCGCCACGGCATCGCTACGTCGCGTCGCGCCGAAGGTGCCGCAATGGAGACGCAGCACCCCTGGGAGATCGCCGAGACGTCGGCGATGGGCCGGGCCCTGGCGAGCATGGGCTATGGCCTCCTGCCCGGCAGCGGCCTCGCCTCAGCCGAGGACATGATCCGAACAGCGCTCGCTCCGCAGCCGGCCTCTCCAGCGCCGAACGCCAGGCTGAGCGAGCGCCAGCGGGGCTACCTCCTGGCGGCATACGCGCGCAAGCTCGGTGGCTCGCCCGAGGAGGCACAGCAACGCCTTGATGCCATCTGCCACGAGCGCTACGGGCACAGCTTCGGCGAGTGCACGGCGGACGAGGGGAAACAGATCTCCCTATGGCTGAACCAGCTTCCGGCCCGCCAGGCTGGCACTGGAACCCAGGAAGCGGCCTGAGGGATGCATAAAGCGCTTGCCAGCGGCCTGGTGACTGCACCGGCGCATTCGGAGGACTAAACTGACGGCGGCCTCGCCCCACGACCTCAGGCGCGTCCTGTCCACAGTCCGTTCGAGAGGTGGTGACCCGGCTGATGCCGCTTGGCGCAGGTCCGGCGAAGGTGGCGCGCCGGTCTTGGGCGGCTGGCCGATTCTGCTGGCAAGTTGCCTGGCTCTGGGGCTGAGGCTGCCTCACCTTGGTCGCGCCAGCCTGTGGTACGACGAAACCGTCAGTGCCTATCTGGCCACCCAGCCACTACAGGCCGCGATCCAGCACACCAGGCTCGACATTCATCCTCCCGGCTACTACGTGCTTCTCAACCTTTGGCGCGGCCTCGCCGGTCGTTCCGAGTTTTCGCTAGCCTACTTCTCACTCGTCTTTGGCGTCCTGCTCATACCACTCACCTACACCGTAGCGCGGCGCCTGTTTGGGCTGCAGAGCGGACTCGTGGCGGCCTGGCTTTCCGCCGTATCCGCTTACGGCGTCTGGTATTCTCAGGAAGTCCGCATGTACAGCCTCGCGGCATGCCTCGGCTGCCTGCTGGTGCTGGCGACGGAGCGGGCCACACGAGGCGATGCTCGCCTGGGCTCAGCCCTGCTCTGGGGCCTGCTTGCTGCCGTCAGCCTGTACGTACTCTACTACCTGGCGTTCCTTGTAGCGTTTCTCAGCCTCTTCTGGTTCGTGCTCTGTCTGTCAGGCCGTCGGAGTCGCGTGCACCTCCGCCACTGGCTGGCCGGCCAAGGCATGGCTCTCCTCTTGTACATACCCTGGCTGCCGATAGCGCTGCGTCAAGCACTCGAACCGCCGGTGCCACCCTGGCGCTCGGGGCAGCCGCTGGCACTCATGCTCCGCCAGAGCGCGCTCGCCCTCTCCGGTGGCGAAGCTCTCCCCGAGCGATATCTCTTGCTGGCCGTCGCCTTGTGCGCCTTGGCTCTGTTGGCACCTTGGCTGGCGCGCCGCGCCCGTTCTTCCTGGTCAATCGTGGGCAGTTTCGCCTTTCCCTGCCTGTCACTCATCGCGCTCTCGCTCCTCGTGCCGCTCTTTCACCCGCGCTACCTTTTCGCTTTCTCTCCCCTCTTTCTAGTCTCCGTTTCAGCGATCGCCTCCTGGCCGTGGCGACGGCTGGGGAGAACGTTTTCGCTGCTCGTCGTAATCGCTTTCTGCCTCGTCAACCTTCAGGCGGTGGGAATAGCCTGGTCCGACGTTCGCTATCAGCCCGATGATCTACGCGGAGCCGTGCACTGGCTGCAAGAGCGATGGGTTCCGGGCGACGTCATCTTCGTGAACGCGGGCTACGCCTATACCGCCTTGCTCTACTACTGGCAGGGACCCAGGCCATCGGTGGTAAGGCTGGACTCCTATCGAGGCGGCGAGCCAAGCAGCCCTCTACTGTTGGCGGGGGGCTCAATTGGCGGCAGCCGCACTCTAGGCTGGGGCGATAGGAGTGCCGACTTCTACCCGATGACTTTGGCCAGCGCCGAAGGAGCCCTGAGCGCAGCTCTGGCGGGCAGCAACCGGCTATGGCAGTTCCGGCTGTACGACACTGTCACCGACCCCGCGGGGGACTTGCGGCAGTGGTTGGCGACAAATGCGGTGCAAACGGACGACTACCTGATACCTGGCCCGAGCTACGGCCGCGTGCAGGCCTTCCAGCTGCCAATCCACTCTCTCCCCTGCGACCAGCCGTGGGACTGGAGTCGGCTCGTGCTTACCTGCGGCAGAATCGCGGAGCCATCCTCCGGCAAACTGCCCGTGTACCTGGCCCTTCAGGTGTCCCAGAGTTCAACACCTGTGGCCGAGTTGCATTACACCCTCCGCCTCGAGGATAGCGCCGGCAAGACAGTGGCCCAACTGGACGGGCCGCTCCTCAGCCAGCCGGCGCAGGTAGCCGTGGCCAGCGACCCCAACCTCGTCGTTCGGCTGGGTGTGCCTCTGAGCCTGCCCCGGCTAGCCCAAGGTGTGTACACGGTGTCGCTTGGCCTTTATCGCTACACTGCCGGCCAACTGACCAACCTTGAGGCATCGCCGCCGGGGAATGGGCCTCCCGGCACCCTGGTTCAGTTGGGGACGGCATTGATCGGTGGGTAGAACTGGGGCTTGCTTTTGGAGAGTACATACTCAAACGACTATGTGTCAGCCCACCATGCTCGCGGAGATGGTGGGCTGACACTGGGGCCCGGCCTGAGGGCCAATTGGCCCTTTCGCTCTTGCTTATCGCGTCAAGAGGCTAGAGGGCACGCCTCAGCAGATCAACGGTCTTGCCGACCCCCTCGTACTGGTCACCTGGGCCCTCGAACTCCACTGAGAAGGGTCCCTTATAGCCAGCCCGCTCGGCAATGGCCAGGCACCGCCTGAGGTCGTACCTGACTTCCTCTCCGTTCTCGTCAAACTCGAAGGTCTTCACATGGGCCACTGCTGCATAAGGGAACATCATCTCAAGGCCCTTGTATCGCACGCTCTCTTTGAAATTGCCGAAATCGGGGCAAAGGCGAAAGCGCTCGCTTGCCACACCCTCCACCAGCTTGATGATGTTCGCCGGGTCGGCCGACAGACCACCGTGGTTCTCGAGCAGGAGAGTGATCCCGAGCATCGCGGCGTGCTCGGCAAGCTCTCGATAGGAGCTAATAGTGATGGAAAGATCCTCTTTGCCCTCCGGTTGCCGGCCGCTGTTGACGCGGGCACACGGGGAGCCGATGTACGCCGCCACATCCATCCAGCGCTTGATGTTATCCAAATCATGGCGCCGGCGCTTCTCGTCAAGGTCCGAGATGTTGCCGACATCAATGGGCACGTTGATCACTTGTGCACCGACTTCGGCAACACGGCCGCGCACCTCGTCGAGATAGGCACGATCGCTACTGGCGAAATGCATCTGGCACAGCTCAAGCTGATGTACTCCGTACCGGTCCCGCATGAAACGCGGGTACGTGAGCAGAGTGAGATCCTCGGGCAGGGTCTCCTCAATGATGAAGACGTGCTCGCCCATCTCGTCCAGCACGGTCTTGCGGATCGCACCCATGTGCTTGTACAGGCTCCAGGTTGAGACAGCGATTCGATCGGTCATATGTCCTCCATCTGAACTGGACACGACAAACGCAGGCAGTCTAGGCAATCGCCTCATTTGCGGCAAGCTCGATGTCTTTGCGCGCTCCGTGGGCCCGGCTGTGACACACCGTTTTGTTGGCGCCCACTGCCACGGATGGTAGAATGTCGTGTTCTGATGAGGGGATTGCATACAAGATGGCACGCCAGTATGTGGCTCTAGACCTGGAAACAACCGGCCTCGATGCAGAACGGGATTCGATCATCGAGGTTGGCGCCGTGCGCTTCGCCGAAGATCAGGTCCTGGAAGAGATGACCACGCTGGTGAACCCGGGCTGCGCCCTCTCTCCCAAGATCCAGCGGCTTACCGGCATCCAGGCAGACGAACTACGTGGCGCGCCGCCGCTTCGCCAGGCCATGAGGCGCCTGGAGACATTCGTCGGCAGTAACGTTGTTGTCGGCCACAGCATTGGCTTCGATCTCGCCTTCCTCGCCAGGCAGGGAGTGCTCACCAGCAACCGCAAGTACGACACCTTCGAACTCTCCACCATCCTGCTGCCGCATGCCGAACGCCACAGTTTGCAGCACCTGGCTGACGAGTTGCGCATCAGTTCGCGCACTGCTCACCGTGCCCTTCCTGATGCCAAGGCCGCGATGCGCCTCTTCTTGCTCTTGCGCGAAGCGGCGCTCACGTTGCCCCTGTCGACACTAGAACAGATCGCAGCCATCGGCCGCCGCAGCGGCTGGGAACAAGGTAGCTTCTTCGAGGACGTCCTCAGGGAGCAGATGGCACGGCCTAGCGGCCGCAGCATCGCCCAGCAGTTGTACGCCAAGGCAGCCGGTGACACTTCCGTATTGGCTAAGGCCTACCGCCCCGGAGAGAGCCGCACTGACCCTCGCTCCGTTCGATCCAGCCTGGACGTCGAGGGGCTGGCAGCCAGCCTCGAGCCCGGCGGTGTAGTTGCCAGGGCCATGGCCGGCTATGAGCACCGTCCCCAGCAAGTACAGATGGCTCGAGCAGTCGCGAAAACGATGTCTGAAGGCGGGCGGCTCGTGGTGGAGGCTGGCACGGGTGTCGGCAAGTCGCTCGCCTACCTGCTGCCAGCGGTGGTCTTCGCCACGCTCAACGATGAGCGCGTTGTCATCTCGACCCATACCATCAACTTGCAGGAGCAGTTGTACTTCAAGGACGTCCCGGCCGTGGCCGCCGCCTTGAATGCTAAGCCAAGGGTGGCTGTTCTCAAGGGGCGCGGCAACTACGTGTGCCTCTCCCGCGTTCATGCACTTGCCAGCCAGGCCACGCTCTCGCCCTGGCAGGGCCTGGCGCTGGCCAAAGTGATCGCCTGGCTTCCAGCCACCACCAGCTGTGACCGCTCCGAGCTATTCCTCAACACCCCTCAGGAACGCGAGGTCTGGCAGGAGATGTGCAATGACGTGGCCTGGTGCCGTGGCGACCGTTGTCCCGAGCGTCGCGCCGGCCGTTGCTT
>DAOTVV010000074.1:0-11326 GCA_034436255.1 Anaerolineae bacterium | reverse complement strand
TCGAGGCCCCAGCCGAAGTAGGCTTCGCCGGAGTGCCGCCGTTACACGGCTAGGCCATACGGTTCTTGTTGTGGCCGAAATAAGAGAGGCTGTGTCATGCTGAATGTGGCTCAGCCTAAGCGGGGTGGCACCGCGGGAGAATGCTCTCGTCCCTTCGACGGGGGCTTTTGCTTTTTAACCGGGCCGGTAGCATCCGCGACACGGGTGCATTCATAGCCAGCAGGAGGCAATATGACCGACGAATACCGCATTCAGCTCAGCGAATCCGAGATCCCGCACGCCTGGTACAATATCCTGCCCGACATGCCGGTGGAACTGCCACCGGTGCTGCACCCTGGCACCAGGCAGCCCGTGGGGCCGCAAGACCTGGCTCCACTCTTCCCGATGGCGCTCATCATGCAGGAGGTAAGCCAGGAGCCCTACATCGAGATTCCCGAGCCCGTTCGCGAGGTCTACCGCATCTGGCGGCCCTCTCCCATGCACCGAGCCGTCCGGCTGGAGAAAGCGCTGGGCACGCCAGCACGCATCTACTACAAGTATGAGGGCGTCAGCCCGGCTGGCAGCCACAAGCCGAATACGGCCGTTCCGCAAGCCTACTACAACAAGGTCGAGGGCACGAAGCGCCTCACCACGGAAACCGGTGCCGGCCAATGGGGCAGCGCTCTGGCCATGGCCACCAACATGTTCGGCCTTCAGTGCAAGGTCTACATGGTCAAGGTGAGCTACGAGCAAAAGCCCTACCGGCGCTCGCTGATGCACATCTGGGGAGCCGATGTCGTCCCGAGCCCCAGCCCCGAGACTGAGGCCGGACGCCGGATGCTAGCTGAGAACCCAGATTCGATGGGCAGCCTCGGCGGCGCCATCAGCGAAGCGGTGGAAGTTGCAGCCCAGAACGAGGACACAAAGTACTCACTGGGCAGCGTCCTCAACCACGTCCTGCTGCACCAGACGGTGATCGGCGAGGAAGCCCTCAAGCAGATGGCAGTCGCCGCTGATTACCCCGACGTCGTCATCGGCTGCGTTGGAGGCGGCTCGAACTTCGGCGGCATCGCCATACCCTTCATCCGCGAGCGGGTCAAGAAGCATCTCGACACTCGCTTCGTGGCCGTGGAGCCAGCGGCCTGCCCTAGCCTCACCAAAGGCCGTTACTGCTACGATTTCGGCGACGTAGCTCACATGACGCCATTGATGAAGATGTACACCCTCGGCAGCAGCTTTGTCCCGCCCGGCATACACGCCGGCGGTCTGCGCTACCATGGCATGTCCCCCATCATCAGCGCCCTGACCCACGGCGGCATCATCGAGGCCGTGGCCGTAATGCAGAACCCCGTGTTCCAGGCTGGTGTGCTTTTCGCCCAGACCGAGGGCATCATCCCAGCACCGGAATCCGCACATGCCATCCGCACCGCCATTGACGAGGCCCTCAAGGCCAAGGAAAACCACGAGGAGAAGTGCATCCTCTTCAACCTGAGCGGTCACGGCTTGCTGGACTTGGCCGCATACGACAACTACCTGGCCGGCAAGCTTCAGGACTACGAGTATCCGCTGGCTGAGGTGGAGCGGGCGCTCGCAGGACTGCCCCAGGTCGGATGATCCTGAAGGGCCGGGCCAGCGTCGTCCCGGCCTCACCACCAACGCCGGAGTGATCCACATGTCGGATCGGCAGCAACTGCGCATACCGGGGCCGACGCCCTTGCCACCGGAAGTGGTCGCCGCGCTCAGCAAACCGATGATCAACCACCGCAGCCAGGAGTTCCGCCAGCTCCTGGCCAGCGTCAGTGAGCGCCTACAGCGCGTGATCGGCACCGCCAACGACGTGATTGTGCTGACCGCATCCGGCACCGGCGGGCTAGAGGCAGCGGTAGCAAACACCATTGAGCCAGGCGATGCTGTCCTGTCGCTATGCAGCGGCTACTTCGGCGAGCGCTTCGCCCAGATCGCCGAACGGTTCGGTGCCAAAGTGGCGTACATCCGCTCCGAGCCCGGACAGCCCATTGACCCTGCCCCGGTTGCCGAGGCTGCCAAGAAGCAGCGTTTCACGGCGGTGCTGGCAACCCACAGCGAGACTAGCACGGGCGTGCTCAACGACCTGCCGGCGATCTCGCAGGCGCTCCATGCCGCGCCCGAGCGACCGCTGCTACTGGTTGACGGGGTGAGTTCTCTCGGCGCGGCGCCCCTCGGCCTGGCCGACGAGGAGTACGACATCGCCATCACCGCCTCCCAGAAAGCATGGATGGCGCCGCCGGGGCTGGCGATGCTCGCCGTGTCCGAACGCGCCTTCAAGAGAGCGGAAGTGTGCCGGTCACCCAGGCTATACTTCGACGTCGTGGCTGCCCGTAAATCCGCCTCGCGCGGCGAAACGCCCTGGACACCGGCCGAGACGCTTCTGTACGGCCTGGACGCTGCGCTGGACCTGATCCTGTCAGAAGGCGTGGCCGACGTTTTCGCCCGGCACCGCCGGCTCTCGGCACGCTTGCGCCAGGGCCTGCGCGACCTGGGCCTCTCCGTCCTTTCCGCTGAGGCCTGGGCCTCACCAACGGTCACTGCCGCCTTCCTTCCGGCCGGGCTGGCCTACGCGCAGTTTCAGGCTCACCTGGAGGCTGCCTATGGCATCCAGTTGGCCGGCGGCCAGGGTGCGCTCAAAGATAAGGTGTTTCGCATCGGCCATATGGGTTACATCGCTGATGAGGACATCGAATACCTGCTGCAGAGCATCGCCGGAACGCTGCAACACTTCACGATCAGCGGAGGCGGCAACTGATGGCCCGGGTTCTCGTCACCGACGATCTGGATGAGCAGGCTCTGGCCGAACTCAGGCGGCAGGCGGAGGTCCAGTACCGCCCTGGCCTCACTCCAGCAGAGTTGTTGCAGGCGATCGCCGACGCTGACGCCCTCGTCGTCCGCAGCGGCACCAGAGTCACCCGGCCAGTGATCGAGGCCGGTATGCGCCTGCGAGTAATCGGCCGAGCCGGCACGGGCACAGACAACATTGACGTCGCCGCTGCCACGGAACGAGGCATCTGGGTGGTGAATGCGCCCGACAGCAACTCAGTGGCCGTGGCGGAGCATGTATTCGCTCTGATGCTGGCGCTTCTGCGCCACATCCCGGCCGCCGGCGAGAGCCTGCGCCGAGGAGAGTGGAAACGGAGCCAGTTCCGCGGCAAAGAGTTGAATGGCAAGGTCCTGGGCATCGTCGGCCTGGGCCGAATCGGGGTCAAAGTCGCGGAACGCGCTCGCGCCTTCGGCATGACCGTCTGTGCCTATGATCCCTTCGTCGCTCCCGGGCAGGCAGAATCGCTCTCGGTGGTCCCGATCAGCCTGGACGAGTTGTTACGGCGCAGTGACATCATCACCTTGCATGTGCCGGCTGCAGCGGACACGCAGGGGCTGATCGGGGCCCGCGAACTGGCTCTCTGCAAGCCCGGCGCCTACCTGATAAACTGCTCCCGCGGCAGCGTCGTCAGTGGCGACGCCCTCTTGCAGGCCCTCGACTCAGGCAAGTTGGCCGGCGCCGGGCTGGACGTGTTCGAACGGGAGCCACCGGTCGGCTCGCCACTTCTGCAGCACCCTAAGGTCGTGGCGACGCCACACATTGCGGGCATGACGGACGAAGCGCAGCGCAACGTCGCTCTGGCGGTGGCGAGGCAGGTGCTAGACGTGCTGCAGGGCAGACAGCCTGCCTTCCCGGTCAATGCCCCCGCTCTTAGCCCGGAGCAACAGGCGCGCATCGGGCCGCACCTCGACCTGGCGCGCCGCCTCGGCAAACTCTATGCCGGCATCGCTGCCGCTCCGACTGCCGCTGTGGAAGTCAGCTTCGCCGGGCAAGCGACGGAATTGGAGCCATCTCTCCTGACTTCGGCCGTGCTCGAAGGGATGTTGGTTGGGGCAAGCGATACTCCCGTCAACCTGGTGAACGCCCGGCTCATCGCCCGCAACCGCGGCATCTCCGTGAGCGAGACCACCTCGGCCGAGAGCGGCCCCTATGCCTCGCTCATCTCGCTCGTCGTGGGCACTCCTGCTGGCGAGCATCGTCTGGCTGGGACGGTCATGCAGGGCCAGCCGTACGTCGTCAGCATCGAGGACTACCCGCTATTGTTCATTCCAGCCGGCACGCTCCTCTACACCGAGCACATCGAGCAGCCCGGCATCCTCGGCCGAATGGGGACAGCACTGGGGGATCTGGGGGTGAATATCTCATTTGTCCAGGTCGGCCGGCATTCGCGTGGCGGCCCGGGCATCATGATTCTCGGCATTGACGACGCCGCTGACGGGCCGGTCCTGGCGGCAGTGAGCCAGCTGCCGAGCGTTGTCCGCGCCTGCATGATCAGGTTGCCGCCGAGCTGACCGGCCTGGCGCGCCTGGCCCGAGAACGAGGCCTGGGACTAGGTTTCGCTGATATCCGCCAATCGCCCGCGGGTCGCGCGCAACAGTTCCTCAAACGAGATCGGGAAAACAGCTCGCGGCGTACCAGCGGCGGCATAGACCCTGGAGAAGCGGCTCAGGCTCCTGTCAATGAGAACCGGCAAAGGCTCGTCATAGCCGATGGGCGGGACGCCGCCGATCGCGTAGCCCGTGATGGCGCGCACTTCATCGGCGCTGGCTATGCGGGCAGTGCTCGCGCCCATCGCCGCGGCGATGCTCGCCGTGGAGGCACGTTTGTCGCCGGCGACGAGAGCCAGGAGAGGTTTCTCGTCGGCCAGGAAGAGGAGAGATTTGACGATGCTGCCCAGTTCCACGTCGAGGGCTTGGGCGGCCAACTCGGCGGTACGTGTGCTCTTATCCAGTTCGACGACTTTCGTCTGCACCCCCGCTTCCGCCAGGGCCTGCTCGACGCGCGTCACCGATCGCGAATGCTCCCTCATTGATTGGGCTCCCTCAAGCATTTGCGGGCTCTATCCAGCAGTTCTCGCTGCCGACTAGCCGCCCCAATTGCCGGGCCAGGTCGCTGCAGGCACGGGTGCGGTAGTTCGGGAAGTCAATGCGCACCGTGCGCCCCTGTTCGCGTACCAGCACAGCGAACTCGTCCTCGCCCTGCATCTGGGCTGCGAGCTGCAACACACGCTGGAAACAGTCGCGGTCATGTTTCAGATCGCCACTGCGCATGAGCTTCACCATCAGGCGCCGCCTCGCCGCCTCGGCGCCGGTCTCGCGCAGGGCGCTCCTCTCCGCCGGCCTCTGCGTATAAGCCGGCTCCGAGGTCGCTTCCGCTGTAGCCGCTGACGACAGCTCCACCCTCGTCAGTTCGTCGGTCACTGAATCGCACACGATGGAGACGGATTCGCCGCGGGCATTCACCTTGCCGCGCACGATCACGATCTTGTCCGGCTGCCACATGGCCTCCGACTCCTTGAAGACGCGCGGGAAAACGACGACCTCCATTGTCCCCTGTGCGTCTTCGAGTTTGACGAATGCCATCGTCTCGCCGCGCCGTGTCGTCGTGCGTCGCACCTGCTGCACCAGCCCGGCCACGGTCACGGGCTGGTCAGCCATCTCCGGCGTGAGTTCGGCGCTGTACGCGCTTACGATCGCGGCAAGCGCCTGGCTCCATTTTGCCAGCGGGTGCTCGCTCACGTAGACGCCGAGCAACTCCTTCTCCCAGCCGAGCTTTGTCCGTAGCGGCGTCTCCGGTGCACTCTGGCCACCGTTCAGTATTTTGGCGCGGCCTGGCTGGCCGCTAACTCCCAGGCCGAACATGGACATCTGCCCCGCCTGGCGTGCCTGGTGCATCTGTTGACTGTAAGCGACCAGCCGATCCAGCGAGGCAAGGACGTGTGAACGCTCGCCGAAACTATCGAAGGCGCCGGCCTTGGTCAGGCATTCCAGGACTCGCTTGTTCACCTGGCGCAGGTCCACGCGGCTGGCGAAGTCGTCCAGGTCGCTGAATGGCCCCGCTTTCTCCCTCTCCTCTATGATCAGTTGCAGTGGCCCCTCGCCCACGTTCTTCACCGCCCCGAGACCGAAACGGATCGCATCACCATCTATCGAGAACTCGATACCGCTTCGGTTGACGTCAGGAGGCAATACCTGTATGCCCAGACGGCGGCACTCATTGATGAGGACCGCCACCTTCTCCGAATTGGCCCGCACGACGGTGAGCGAAGCGGTCATGTACTCGAGCGGGTAGTGCGCCTTCAGGTAACCCGTCTGACACACGATCGCGGCGTAATCGGCAGCGTGCGCCCGGTTGAAACCGTAGTTGGCGAAGTATTCGATGGCGTCGAAGATCTTCTCAGCCGCCTCCCTGGATAGGCCGCTGTGCTTCATGGCGCCCTCGATGAAACTGCCCCGATGCCGGAGGAGTTCGGCCTGCTTCTTCTTGCCGACGGCGCGGCGCACTTGGTCGGCAGTGCCGGCATCATACCCGGCCAGGTCCGTCAGGATGCGGATGATCTGCTCCTGGTAAACACAGACGCCGTAGGTGTCTCCCAGGATGGGCTCCAGGGCCGGGTCAACATAGGCGGGCTGCTTCTTGCCACGGCGGCAGGCGATGAAATCGTCAATGAACTGCATGGGCCCGGGCCGGTAGAGAGCAATCACGGCAGTTATGTCGTCAATGTTCTCCGGTTGCAGTTCGCGCAGGACGCGGCGCATGCCCGCGCTCTCAACCTGGAACAGCCCCGTCACCTCACCCGTGGAGAGAAGGTCGAAGGTCGCCTTGTCGTCAAGCGGGATGCGGTCCAGATCGAGCTCAATACCATGGCGCTCACGCACCAGGTCAGCGGTTCGCCGCATGACCGTGAGCGTGGACAGGCCCAGGAAATCAATCTTGAGCAGGCCCAGGTCCTCGACCACCTCCATGGTGTACTGGGTGAGCGCGCCCTCGCCGTGCATGGATCGGTGCAGGGGCGTGTATTCCACCAGCGGCTTGTCCGTGATCACCACGCCGGCTGCATGCGTGCTTGCATGGCGAGCCACACCTTCGAGCGCTCTCGCCATCTCAACCAGGTCCGCGATATAGTCGCTCGTCTCGCACATCTGCCGCAGTTCGGGCACGGACTCGAGCGCGTCCTTGAGCGTCACCTTCGGGCCAAAGGGCACAAGACGGGCAACGCGGTCCACCTCGGCCAGGGGCAAGTCGAGGGCCCGGCCGGCATCGCGGATCGCGGCGCGCGCGCCCATCGTGCCGAAGGTGATGATCTGAGCAACCTTGTCCTGGCCGTATTTCTCCATGGCGTAGGCGATCATCTCGTCCCGCCGGTCATCGGGCAGGTCCAGGTCAATGTCAGGCATGCTGATGCGCCCGGGGTTAAGGAACCGCTCGAATATCAGCTTGTGCTGCAGAGGGTCCAGCCTGGTGATGCCCAGGGCGTAGGCAACGATGCTGCCAGCGCCGGAGCCACGCACGTTCCACCAGATGCCCGCCTCCCGCGCGTGCTTGATCAGGTCCCAGACGATCAGGAAGTAGTCGTCGAAACCCATCTCGTGGATGATCTTGAGTTCGTGTTCGAGCCGCTGTCGCACCTCGGCCGAGGCGTCACCGTAGAGGCGGGCGACACCCTCCTCGCACAGGCGGCGGAGGTAGCTTTGCGAGTCCTGCCCTGCAGGCACCGGGAAACGCGGCAGGTGGTACTGGCGAGCGCCGAACGAAAAGTCGCACCGCTCGGCGATGCGCAGGCTGTTCGCCAGTGCCTCTGGCAGTTCGGGGAACATCGCCGCCATCTCATCCGGCGACTTCAGATAGTAGCTGGCATCGCTCATGCGCAGGCGGTTATTCTCGTTAATCGTGTTTCCCGTCTGGATACACAGGAGGACATCCTGAACGCGCGCATCCTCCGGGCGGACATAGTGCACGTCGTTCGTAGCGACGGGCGGGATGCCCAACTGCCGGCCGAGGGCGACCAGCCTGCGGTTGATGTCAACGAGTTCGGGGATGCCCTCGTGCAGTTGGAGCTCGATGTAGAAGCGGTTGCCGAAGACGTCCTTGTACCAGCGGGCCACTCTTTCGGCCTCGTCCAGGCGGCCCTGGCCCGCCAGTTGCGCCAGTTCCCCGGTGCTGCAGCCGCTGAGAACGATTAGGCCCTCGGCGTGCTCCGCCAGATACTGCTTATCAATGCGGGGCTTGTAATAGAACCCCTGCAACTGAGCGGCGGTGGCAATCTGCAACAGGTTGGCGTAGCCAGTGGCGTTCTCGGCCAGGAGCGTCAGGTGGGTGGGGTTGCGGTCGAGCTGAGCGTCTTTGTCGGTCATCCGCCGCGGGGCCATGTAGACCTCGCAGCCGATGATCGCCCGTACTCCCGCGGCCGTCATCGCCTTGGCAAAGGGCACCACGCCGAACATGACGCCATGGTCGGTGACGGCCACGGCGGGCATGCCCAATTCGCTGGCACGCTCGGCCAGGCCGTCAACGCTGGAGAGCCCGTCGAGCAGAGAGTACTCTGTGTGCACATGCAGATGCGCGAAAGACATGGCTCAGTTCCCTGACACTTGGTTCAATTCAATCCCCGGCAACAATCTACCTTGGTCCGACATCGCAGCCGACAAAGCTTCGCCAGCTCCCCGCAGCTAAGCTAGAATGCGAACTGATCACGCGGCGCGCCGAAAGGGTACAGATGCCGGAACTACCCGAGGTACAGAACCTGATAAACACGCTCGCCCCCAAAGTATGTGGGGCCACGATCACTGGTGCCAGCGTGCTCTGCGAGCGCAGCATCGCTGAGCCGAACGCCGGCCTGTTCACCGAACAGGTCGCCGGTCATACCGTACTCGGCATCGAAAGGCGTGGCAAGTATCTCGACGTCCAGCTCGACTCGGGTTGGCACCTGTTGGTTCACCTGCGCATGACAGGCAGGTTGCTCATCTTCGAGGATGGCTGCCCCGCTCCAGCCTGGGCCCGGGTGGCCCTGTTTCTCGCTGACGGCCGCACCATCTGGTTCAGCGACCTGCGCAAGTTCGGCCGCCTCGCCCTGACTCGCAGGCCAGCAGCAACGATTGCCGAGTTGGGCCCGGAGCCATTCGACCCTTGTCTCGACGAAGCCAGCTTCCACGCTCGCATGGCCGGGCGCCGGCGCCCGATAAAGACGCTGCTCCTCGACCAGGCCTTCATCGCCGGCCTGGGCAACATCTACGCCGACGAGTCTCTCTTCGAAGCCGGCATCCATCCGCTCACCCCGGCCGGCAGCCTCAGCCGCAAGCAGGCGGCCATCCTGCTGGCCAGCATACGTGCCGTGCTGCAGCGTGCCATCGCCAACCGTGGCACCACCCTGCGCGATTATGTTGACGCCGAAGGGCGCCGCGGCGAGAACCAGGAGCACCTAAACGTCTACGGCCGCAATGGCCAGCCGTGCAGGCGCTGCCAAACGACCATCCAGCGCCTACGGTTGGCCGGACGCAGCACCTGCTTCTGCCCGGCCTGCCAGCCGCTTGCCAGCGAAGGCCAGCACCCCGAATGACTCAGGCGGCGCCGAAAAGCCGCATCGGGTTATCGAGCAGCAGGGCCTTGCCGAGCCTCAGCGCCTGATCCACATCTAGCGGCGCCATGTTGGGATGGGTGAGGCTGCGCTCCACCCGCTCGGCCAGGACCGTCGCCAGTTCGTGCTTGTACATCCTGAACTTCGGCAGAATGAACTCGACCCGGTAGGCATCCGAGTAATAGCCCAGCAGTTTGTTCGCCGGCACCACGTCGAGACGCCGGCGCAGCTCGCGAGCGATGTCGCTGGGGCTGTTCTGGTACCACCAGTGCCCGCTCACGTAGACGTTGTGGCGGATCCAGGACGAAGCCGCCAATTCCAGCCCTGATGTGTCTGCCAGCACCGAAACCGGGAAACTGACGTCCCAGTATTCGTTGAAAAGGTAATCGTAACCGACAAGCGAGTTGGCGGAGTCCATCAGGTCCCGACCACCAGCCACCCCGGCCGGGTAGGCGCCGCGGCGCACGCCGATCATCAGGTGGAACGGCTTGTGCGTGGCCCGGCAGCAGTCGCCGATGCAGTTCAAGGCGTACGCCGCCCAGGCGCGGCGCGCCTGCTCGTCCAGCCGCCCTGTTGTCAAGGCCTGGTTCAAAGCGGCCGCGGCTTCTTCGTCGCTCACCGGCCTCGTCACCAGGTTAGGCACTGTGGACAGGGCAGCGTAGGCCATGCCGTGGGCCGCGAACTTGTTGAACACCCGCCTCAGCGCCAGGGCGAAATCCTCGGGGCTGCGCACCACCGTGGCCGAGGCCCGCTCCAGACGTTCGCGCTCCGCCGGGTTGTCAATCGCGAAGACGAATGGGTCCACACGCAGGCAGGGCACGAACAGCCGCCTGTCTATTCCCTCCAGGTCCTCATCGCAGGAATTCGTCATGTAGATGCTCTGGACGCCTGAGCGGCGAAGGACTTCCTGCCGGTATCCAGGGGCATCAATCGCCTTCTGTGCCTTGGCCGCGACTTCCTGCCACGCCAGGCTGGTCCACTCGCTCCTCTTGATACCAAGGAATGTCTCGCCGATGACCATGAGCCAATCGCTCTGGACGGTGTTGGCGAACAACGGCAGCCGCTCGAGCACCTGGCGCACTATCTGGTCTGGGTCCATCTCTGCAGCGAAGTCGGGACGGTACTCGGCCGAATTCGCCAATTCGGTGTAGTAGTGGTAGCCGATGATGTCCGCCAGGGAGCCAGCGAAGGCGTTGCGAGCGTCAATATGAGTGTGAATGTCGTAAATGGGGAGGGCATCCAGGCCCTCGTACAACTCCCGGCGCAGATCGGCGGCCACGATCAGTACCTCCCAGAGGTTTGTCCCATTCGGCGCCAAAGGCGCACACGGAGACAGGCTAGAACTGAGCCGCCGTCATAGTAGTCCGGCTCGGCCCGAGGGTCAAACCAGCCGAACATGTGGACATCACCATCCACCATGGTCATGGAGGGCGAGGCTGTAGCAATATGCTGGCGACAAGATGCTGGCAGCAATATGCTGGCAACGAGATGCGGAAGCAGCGAAGTCAAGGCGGCACTGTCTGGGCGGGCTGTGGCCGCAGGCGCTGCCCAGAAACAGGCGCCGCGTGCCTTCGCCGCTGATGAGGCAATCGCGTTCCGCGGCGCCTGCGCTCGTTCAGTAGCTATGGCCGCGACCACCATCAGGGCGATCGCGGCCATACCCGGGAAGAGGGGTTGAGCGATACTGGGCGAACTGCCCTTCAGCCCACGCTAATCCACAATCTTGGGTATACGCTCGATGCGAGGGTCGGTGAAGATGTCCGACTCGTCGCGGCTGCGCGTCGAGAACTCCGAGACGATAGCGCCGTCCTCACCCGCCTGGAACCAGTGCGGCGTGTTGGGGTAGAGAGTATATTGGTCGCCCGGGCGCAGGATCACCTCATGCCACGCGGTGAGGTACTGCGCCACATCCGGCGCTA
>DAOTVV010000073.1:0-18377 GCA_034436255.1 Anaerolineae bacterium | reverse complement strand
AGTGCCTGCCGGACGAGGCGGCGTCGGCGATCCTGCGCGGTGGGGCCGACAAAATGCGCGAGACCGGCGGTGCCCTGGCCGGCGGGCACACCATAGACGGGCCTGAGCCGCTCTACGGCATGGCCGTCATCGGCATGGCTCCGCGAGATAAGGTATGGACCAAGGGCGGCGCTCAGCCCGGCGACGCCATCGTCATTACCAAACCACTCGGCGTCGGCCTGGTCACCACCGCTGCCAAGTCCGGCGAGGCGGAACTGGCTCACCTGGAAGCTTCGGTCAGAGTAATGGCAACACTGAACCGAGCCGCCTCGGAACTGGCACGCCGCTTCCCGATCCACGCCGGCACCGACATCACCGGCTTCTCCCTGGTCGGGCACGCCAGTGAAGTGGCTGAGCGGAGCAGCGCTCGCCTGCGCTTTCACTTCGCGGACTTGCCTCTGGTAGATGGCGCAGTGGACTACGCGAACGGCTGGCTTTTCCCGGCGGGCACCAGCAACAACGAGTCCGCCTTCTCCAGCAGAGTGACCTTCGCCGATACCATCCCTGAGGAGATGCGCCTGCTTCTGTTCACGCCCGAAACGTCGGGGGGCCTGATGCTAGTGATGCCAGAGGCTGAGGCACGCGACTACGTTGCGGAGTGCCAGAGGCAGGGCATAAGTGCCTGGCGCGTCGGCGAGGTGATCGCCGGCGAGTGGGGCGTCGAGGTCGCCGGGTAGGGCCCGACGCGCTGTCGGCCTGGCAGCCTTCAGTCCTCGCCCAGCAATGGCAGCAATGCCTGGAATTTCGCGAACGACGCCTGCGTGACCGGGTTCTCGGGCAGGTACGGGCACGCCGCCGAGTGACGAGCGCTCAACTCATAGGTCCCCGCCTTGCGCGCCAGCGCCATGACCTCTACCTTGTCCAGGCCGATTAGCGGCCGATAGATGGGCAGTTCGCACCCTGAGGAGATGATGCGCATGCTCTCAAGGGTCTGGCTGGCCACCTGGCCCAGAGAGTCCCCCAGCACGATGCCCTGGCCCTTGTAACGCCCAGCGATTTCTGAGGCAGCTCGCAGCATGGCACGCTTGCAGAACAGGCAGGTCCACCGGCCGGCGTTGTTCTCAAGCAAGCGTTGGCGTATGTCTCCCATGATCTCAGCGTGGGAAAGCACGATCGGCCGCAGGCGCCACCCCTGCGACCATTGCTGCAGCACTTCGCACAGAGCCAGGAAGCGCTCTTTGCTTTCTTCGCTCTGCGCCAGGTGCAGCGGAATGATGGCGCAGCCGCGCTTCATCATCATCCAGGCCGCCACGGGCGAATCCAGCCCGCCCGACATGAGGCAGACCACTCGCCCGCTCAGCGGTACTGGCATGCCGCCGGCGCCGGCAAGCGAGCGCGCGTACACCAGAGCATGGTCGCGCATGATCTCGATGCCGACGGTGAAATCCGCCGCCCTCGAGAGATCCACACGTCCACCAAGCGCGCCATGCAGGAATGCCCCAACCACTTGGTTGATCTCAGGCGACGTAAGCGGAAAGTCCTTGTAGGTACGCCGCGCCTCCACGCGCAGGCTGGAGCGCTCCGAAAAGCCACCTCGGACCAACTCGGACAGCGCCACTTGCTGGATGGAGGCGATATCCCTGGGCGCACGCATCGCCGGGCTGACCGACGTCACCCCGAACACGCGTGTGAGCGCTTCAGCGGCACTCTCAGGATCTGCCGTGTGCACGTAAAAGCGCTGCTCCACCTTCTCGACTTGTGCCGCGATGCCACAGGTGCGCAGACGCTCGGCGATGTTCAGGCGCAGTTGCTCGGTGAAGCGCGGGCGGTTCCGTCCCTTGAGTGCGATTTCGCCGAACCGGGCTACGACCAAGCCGCTATCATCGCATGCATCGAGGGCTGGCGGGCCGGCCTCCGGAGGGATTGACATTATTCGTTAGTCCCACATAATCGGCTAGGCGGCGGCAGGCTTGCCACGCAGGCGTCGGAACAACCCCCGCACCTCGCCCTTCTCCCAGACGACCAACAGGGGGACTGCGTTGAAGATAGATGAGTAGGCACCAGTGATCATGCCCACGATGAGCACTGCCACGAACTGCTTCATCGTGGCGCCGCCCAGAAGCAGTATGGCAGTCAGCACGGTTAGCGACGAAAGCTCGATGGCCAGCGATCGGTGCAGCGTTTGCGATAGGCTGCGGTTGACGACGACCTCGAAGGGTTCGCCCCGCATCTTGGGGACGTTCTCGCGAATACGGTCAAAGACCACGATGGTATCTTGGACAGAGAAGCCGATCATGGTCAAGAGGGCGGTGAGGAAAAGCGCATCGGCCTCCCAGCCTAGGAACAGGCTGAAGATTGCAAACACGCCAACCGTCACCAGGATGTCGTGGACCATGGCAATGATGGCGCATACGCCGTAGCGCAGGGCGTTAGGGACGCCACGGAAAGCGATAACGATGAAGGCCAGGATAGCCAGGGAGCCAACCACTACGGCGATCGTCGCCGCCCGTGTCACTTCCCTCCCCACTGCCGGGCCGACGGACTGGTAGCGCAGTTCTGTTGCCGGGCCAAGCTTCTGCTGGAGCTCTGCCTCAATCGCTTGCTTGGTGGCATCATCCAGTTGCTTGGATCGGATCAGCACCGTGCTGCCATCGCCCACCGATTGCACCGCCGTGTCAGCGTAGCCATGCTCAAGGTAGACTGCACGCACCTCCGCCGGCGGCACAGGTTTCTGAAATTGCAGCTCGATGATCGTACCGCTGGTGAAGTCCACGCTGAGCCGCAGCGGCGTGCCATAGGTGATCAGAGAGTAGACCATCGCCGCTATTCCCGGTAGGATCACCAGGGCGGAGATGAGGAAATACCACTTGCGCTTGCCGATGATGTCTATCACTTGAGCCTATCCCCCAACGTTCATTCCCAGGGCCCACCGCCTGGCCCGCAGCCATTGTCCCCAGTAGTGGAAGACCAGCCGCACCAGTGTGCGGGTCACCACGATGGCCGTGAACATGCTGATCAGCACGCCCAAGAAGAGAGTGATGGCAAAGCCGCGCACCTGGCTGGCGCCAAAGCTCGAGCCAAACCAGTAGAGGATCACGCAGGTGATCAAGGTGGACAGGTTCGAATCCCGAATGCTCGTCCAGGCGCGATGAAAGCCGGCGTCAATTGCTGCCTCCACACCTCGCCCCCAGCGCAGTTCCTCTTTCATGCGCTCGAAGATCAGAATGTTGGCGTCCACGGCCATGCCGGTAGAGAGGAGGAAACCCGTGATCCCAGGCAAGGTCATGGTGACCGGGATGAACTTGTAGAGCGCCAGGTTGATCAGGGCATAGGTCACCAGGGCGATGCTGGCCAGCAGGCCGGGCACGCGATAGTAGACCAGCATGAACAGCAGGATCATGGAAAGCCCCACGATCCCTGCCGTGACGCTTTTGCGCACTGAGTCCTGGCCCAAAGTCGGCCCTACATTGCGAGACTCCTCGACTTTCAGGGGCACGGGGAGGGCGCCGTACTTGAGCTGCAGCGCCAGGCTGCGTGCCTCTTCAAGGGTGAAGTTGCCAGTGATACTGGCCCGGCCCTCCGGGATAGCGTTCTCGATCCTGGGTGAACTGAGCACCCGCCCATCGAGCACGATCGCCAGGATCTTGCCGACGTTCTGGCTGGTGTAGGTGGCAAATCGGGTTGCCGCTTCCGGCTTGAACTCTATGTTCACTTCGTAAGCACCGGTCTGGCTGCGCCCCGGGGCAGCGTTGGCGAGGTCGGCGCCGCTGAACTTGGTCTCGAAGACCTTGTCGGGCTCGAAGTACTGCTCCGAACTGCCACTGCTCGCCTGCTGCTTTGCCGTGCCTGTGGTGTGTATCAGAGCGCCCTGGGGGATGACTGTGGTTCCGGCATCCACGAATTCCAGAGAGCCTGTGGTCTTGAGCAGGCTGATCGCCTGCTCGGGGTCGCTGATGCCTGGCAGTTCTACGACGATCGCGTTCTGGCCTTGCAGTTGTACCAGGGGCTCGGTCACTCCCAGGCCATTGACGCGGTTCTCGACTATGACCTTGGCGGCGGCCATCGAGTCGGCGCTCACCGTCTGGCCTGCGGGGACGTCCGCTACCAGCAGCATCTCCAAGCCACCGCGCAGGTCCAGCCCCTGCTGCAGCTTGATCACCCGGTGGATATGGATCGGCCCCAGGTCCAGGTTGAAGCCCTGCGTGCTCGGCCAGTCCATCCAGGCCGCCACGATGATAAGCACGACGATGAAGGCAAGTAGCCGCCAGTCCCGTCTCTGCACAAGACCTCCAGAACAGCAGTTGTTCGAGGCAGGCATTCCCGCGAGGCTAAATAACTGAGCGATTATAGGGGCCGTCTGCCGGTCCGGGCAAACGCTATTGCGGGCCTGGCCCGCCTGCAGCACTCATCTGGACCTGCAATGTCGGTGCCAGAGAGGGGCGCGCCTCAGTCAAGCGGGGGTTGTCCGGCCGGCATCTGCTGCCTATAATGGCGTCCACGTTTGCGCGGGCACTCCGGAGGGCAGGTATGCTGAAGTCCCACACCTGTGGCGAATTGCGGCTAGAACACTCTGGCCAGGAAGTCACCCTGGCCGGCTGGGTGCATCGCCGCCGCGATCACGGCAACATAATCTTCGTGGACCTCCGGGACCGGTTCGGGATCACGCAGTGCGTCTTCGATCCGTCACGCTCTCAACAAGCGTACGAAATCGCCGCTTCGCTCAAGGCTGAGTGGGTCATACAGGTTCGCGGGCTGGTAGCACCGCGCCCGGCTGGCATGGCGAACCCGAACCTCAGCACGGGTGATATCGAGGTCCACGCCCTGGAAGCGAGCGTCCTCAATGAGTCCAAGCCTTTGCCCTTCGAGATCGCCGATGAGCAGCCGGCCGAGGAAACGTTGCGCCTGAAGTACCGCTATCTGGATTTGCGCCGGCCGCGGATGCAGCGCAACCTCACCCTCAGGCACCGCGTGATCAAGTTCATGCGCGATTACCTGGACGCCCGCGGCTTCCTTGAGATCGAGACGCCAATGCTCATCAAGAGCACCCCTGAGGGAGCGCGCGATTACGTCGTGCCCAGCCGCATCCACCCCGGCGAGTTCTACGCCTTGCCCCAATCCCCACAGCAGTTGAAGCAACTGCTCATGGTGGCCGGCTACGAACGCTATTTCCAGATCGCCCGTTGCTTCCGAGATGAGGACCTGCGTGCCGATCGCCAGCCGGAGTTCACTCAGCTCGACCTGGAGATGTCCTTCGTTGACCAGAACGATATCCTCGACCTCATCGAGGACCTCTACACGAAGATGGTTGCCAGTGTCACTCCCGAGTGGCGCGTGCTATCCCCCTTCCCGAGATTGCGCTACGACGACACGATCGCCCTTTATGGCACCGACAAGCCCGACCTACGCTTTGGCATGACCATTACTGACCTGACGGATAGCGCCGTTGCCAGCGGTTTCCGCGTCTTCCGCGAGACGGCCGCCACCGGCGGAGCGGTGCGGGCGATTGTCGCCCCCGGATGCTCGAATTACAGCCGGAGCCAGATCGACGATCTCACGGCCACAGCCAAGAGCCTTGGAGCGAAGGGACTTGTGACCTTCGCCGTGGAACACTCTCAAGTGCGCTCGCCTGTCGCCAAGTTCCTGTCCGACGATGAACTGGCAGCGATAGTCGAGCGGACAGGGGCTCAGGATGGAGACCTGATCCTCGCGGTGGCCGACAAGGCCGCTACCGCCAGTGCTGTCCTCGGTGAATTGCGCCGCCAATTGGGCGCACGGCTCGGCTTAGCTCAAAGCGACCTCCTCGCCTTCGCTTTCATCACCGATTTCCCGCTGTTCGACTGGAGCGAGGAGGAACAGCGCTGGGCCCCAGCTCACCATCCGTTCACCATGCCCCATGAAGAAGACATCCCCCTGCTGGACACTGACCCGGCGCGCGTCCGTGCCAAGTGCTACGACCTCGTCTGCAATGGCTACGAACTGGCCAGTGGCTCCATCCGCATCCACCGGCGGGACATTCAGGAGAAAGTCTTCGCTTTGCTCGCGCACACGCCGGAGGCCATCGAAGAACGCTTCGGCCACCTGCTGCGCGCCTTCGAGTACGGTGCACCGCCACATGGTGGCATCGCCCCCGGCATAGACCGGTTGGTGATGCTCATGGCGGGCGAGAGCAACATCCGCCAGGTTATCGCTTTCCCCAAGACACAGAGTGCCGTAGACCTCATGTTCGGCGCCCCCTCGCCTATCTCCGAGGAGCAGCTGAGAGAACTGCACCTGGCCCTTCTCGCCGAGCCAGGCAAAGAGGCGCGGCAAACGCCTGTCGCCGGGGGCGCATCCTGAGGTGCCACCTCGGCATGCGGCGTTGACGGCCTCCCGCTGCAATCGTACAGTGTTGTCGGCGGCGCACCAGCGCCGGGCGCAAGCTTCGACCTCGGGAGCGGACGATGGCCTACATATTGGCTCTTGACCAGGGTACGACCAGTTCGCGCGCCATCCTTTTCGATGAAGCGGGTGCAGCCTTGGCATCGGCCCAGTTCGAGTTCCCCCAGATCTACCCTCAGCCGGGTTACGTCGAGCACGACCCTGAGGCCATCTGGTCCAGCCAGATGCGAGCAGCCAAGGAATGCATCGCAAGGGCCGGCATCCAGCCGGCGCAAATCGCCGCGATCGGCATCGCCAACCAACGCGAGACGACGCTCGTCTGGGATGCCGAGACGGGCGAGCCTCTCCACAACGCCATCGTCTGGCAGTGCCGTCGCACGGCGCCGCTGTGTGCCCAGATGCGCGCCGAAGGCCTGGGGGAGGAGGTCGCACGGCGCACCGGGCTCGTGCTCGACCCGTATTTCTCCGGCACCAAACTGGCCTGGCTTCTCGAGAATGTGCCGGGCCTGCGCCGAAAGGCGGAAACAGGTCGGGCCCTGTTTGGAACGGTTGACTCCTTTCTCATCTGGCGCCTCAGTGGGGGCCGGCTGCACGTCACCGACGCCAGCAACGCCTCGCGCACTATGCTCTATAACATCGGTGACAGTTGCTGGGACTCTTTCATGCTTGGCCGCCTCGGCATTCCAGAGGCCATGCTGCCCCGAGTAATGCCGTCCGCCAATGTCTATGGCCACGCAGACCCCGGCATCCTCGGGGCTGCCATCCCGATCGCCGGCGCTGCCGGCGATCAGCAAGCGGCTCTGTTCGGCCAGATGTGCCTCGAGCCGGGGGAGGCCAAGAATACCTACGGCACAGGCTGTTTCCTGTTGATGAACACGGGCAGCGAGTTGCGCTTTCCCGAACACGGCTTGCTGGCCACTATCGCCTGGGACCTGGGCGCCGGCCCCGTGTACGCCACCGAAGGCAGCGTCTTCGTCGCCGGTGCAGCGATACAGTGGCTGCGCGACGGCCTTGGCGTCATAGCTTCAGCCGAGGAAAGCGAGGCCCTGGCGGCGTCCGTTCCCGACACAGCTGGCGTCTACTTCGTCCCCGCATTCGTCGGCCTCGGTGCCCCCTACTGGGACCCGCACGCCCGCGGTACCATTGTCGGCATCACGCGCGGCGTCACCAAAGCGCACCTCACAAGGGCGGCTTTGGAGGCTATCTGCTTCCAGACCCGCGACGTCCTCGAAGCGATGGCTGAGCAGGCCGGCATCGGGCTCGGGCTCTTGCGTGTTGACGGCGGCGCCTCCCGCAACAACCTGCTGCTGCAATTGCAGGCCGACATCCTCGGCGCTTCGGTGGAGCGGCCAGCTTTCACGGAGAGCACCGCCCTGGGAGCAGCATACTTTGCCGGCTTGGCGGTCGGCGTCTGGCCGAACCTGAATGAGTTGCGCCGCCTGCGCCGGGTGGACCGAGTCTTCGAGCCGACAAGCTCCGAGGAGCAGCGTCGCACCCGTTACGCCCAATGGCAGCGTGCCGTCGGCCTCGCTCGCGGCTGGGCCGAGCCCTAGATCAGGACAGGAGAAGAGGAGCATGCACGCAAGCAGAAGCATATCGAAGTGGGACCTGGACACGCCCGCACTGGTGCTGGATGTTGATGTACTGCAGGACAATATCGAGCGCATGGCCAGCTTCCTCGCCGGCAAGGAGGCGCGGCTCCGCCCCCATAGCAAGACGCATAAGTGCGCCGAGATCGCAAGGCTGCAACTGGCCGCTGGCGCGATCGGTATCACCTGCGCCAAGGTGGGCGAAGCAGAAGCCATGGCGAGCGTCGCGCCGGACATTCTCATCGCCAACCAGATAGTGGGCGCGACCAAAATCGCTCGCCTCATGGAACTGCGCCGGCGCAGCGACGTGATGGTCGCCGTGGACAATGCCGAGAACGTGGCAGAGTTGGCCGAGGCGGCTGCCTCAGCCGGAGTCACCGTGCGCATCCTCGTAGAGGTGGCTGTCGGCATGGGCCGCTGCGGAGTGACCACACCCGAAGCCGCTCTCGCCCTGGCACAGCAGGTGGATAAAGCGAAAGCCTTGCGCTTTGCCGGCATCATGGGCTACGAGGGGCACGCCGTCATGCTGCCCGACCCGGAACAGCGTCAGGCAACCGCCGCTGCCGCCATGGCGCAACTGCTGGCAGCCAAGGCCTACATCGAGGAGCACGGCCTGCAGGTCGGGATCGTCAGCGGTGGCGGCACCGGTACCTATCGTACCACGGGCACGTACCCAGGCGTCACGGAAATCCAGGCCGGCTCCTATGCGACGATGGATGGCCGTTACAGCACCATTGTGCCCGAATTCAAGCCGGCCCTCACTGTCCTGGCCACCGTGATCAGCCTGCCGGTGCCTGGGCGAGCAATCACGGACGCCGGCATGAAGTCCATCACGCCCGAGTTCGGCATGCCGCCGGTGCTGCAGCCCGAGGGCCTGCAAACGGTGAAGCTTTCCGAGGAGCACGGCATCCTTGAAGGGGAAGGAACGGCAAAGCTCCACTTGGGGGACAAGGTTGAGCTTCTCCCTTCGCACGGCTGCACGACCATCAACCTTTACGACCGTTACCAGCTTGTGCAAGGCGAGCGCGTGATCGGCACCTGGACGGTGGATGCCAGAGGCCGTTCGCAGTAACCCGGGCAAACATCCTTGGAAAACGACTGAGGCGGGCCACCCGGGGAGGGAGCCCGCCTGCCTTTTGCCTGACCGACATAGCTTCACGTGGTGGGCCCACCTGGATTCGAACCAAGGACCAACCGGTTATGAGCCGGCCGCTCTACCGCTGAGCTATGGGCCCCTACAGGAGCCACCCGTCGGAATCGAACCGACAACCTAGCGCTTACGAAGCGCTCGCTCTGCCGATTGAGCTAGGGTGGCGACCAATCAACGCAAGTATAAGCACGATACGCCGGCCGGGCAAAGAGTCGTCGCCTATGGCCCCTCCTTGCTGAAGAGGACGACCGTGGCCGGCTGCCCGGCCTCCAGGCAATGGCGCTCCCCCGCACGGACTACGGCGAACTCGCCACGCATGAGCGGCGCGATGGCCTCCTCCGTCTCCAAGAGCAACTGTCCGTACTGGCAGAATACCAACTCGTCCACAGGATGCGTGTGCCATTGTTCCGGGCCGAAGCAGATCTCGACGCTGACAGCCAACGAATCGCTCGTGGCTATGCGCCTCGGAGCATAGAAACCGCTCAGTTGGGCGGCCTCGGCGGCAATAGACACCTTCTCTATCCGCCCCACGCCCGGGATACCCGGTTGGTGCCCGTTGCGCCTCCAGGGCAGACCGCGCGTCTGGACCAGGAGCAGTGTCGCCGGCGCCACCGACAGAGAGCGGTGAGGCAGCCCCTTGGGCACCGTAACCAGCTCGGCAAAGGAAAGAGAAGTCGCACCCCACGGCGTCTCCAGCGTGGCGGCGCCGTCATAGCCCATGAACAGTTCGTCTTCGTCAAGGTGGCGATGCCACGCCATCACTCCCTGGCAGGAGTAGACGCTCACCAGATAATTGTCAACCTGCGCCAGCTCCGCCACCAGGAATGGCCTATCCAGCCGGCGCGCGTACTCTTCGACGCTAATCTTGAACATGCCCCTACCCGGTTCTATGAGAGTGTCAGCGACATCTGCATCAAGCTATCCTGATACGCAAAGCCCGCTGCCTCCAAGGCGCGCCGATAGCCGCCGAGGTGATCCGGCACATCGCAAATCACCGCGGAGCCCCCGGCCAGCTCACTCAGCCTGACAGCCTCCACCGCCAGACATTCCGCCGCTAAGGGTGCCTCGACTTGGGGCAGGACCGCCACCAGCCGCCAGGTACCGGCCGTACGCTGCAAAGCAAGACCGCCCAGGACCGCCTCGCCCTGGATGAGCACGCGTTGGCGAGCCTGCCATGGCCGCCCCGCGATCCGACCAAGCCTCCGCCATCGCTCCCCAAGGGTAATGCCAAAAGCCGCCACCGACAGAGGTCGCACTGCCTGAGCTTCATACGGCAGCATAGCGCCAGCGACGCGAGAGAGTCGGTGCACATCGCTGGCCTGGCAGTCCCGCCACTGCCAGCCTTCCGGGCATTGTGCCGCTGGCAGCGCTAATGCTGGCTCTGCTTGCCGCACGAGGCGGGCAACACTGCTCAGCGGCCTGAAGCCTTCCTTTTCGTATAGCCGTCGCGCCGCCTCGTTCCGCGTCCACACCTGAAGCAGCACGGTGGAGGCGCCTTCTCGGCTGGCATAGCCGATGCAAGCGCGCACAAGCGCAGTCGCGATGCCACGGCCGCGGTACTGCGGTTCTACAGCTACGTTGCTCAGGATCCATTGGCGGCCGCTTGCCGCCGGCGCGATATCGGCATTGCCGACGATACGACCGTCCTCGAGCCAGACGAAGCCGACGAGGTCGCTGTCAAACCAGGCGTCAGCCCCAAGCCACATCCAGCTTAAGAACGGGAAGCGGCTGACCAAGCGCAGGGCACGCGCCGACGCGGCCGACTCGAGAGCCATCTCGTCGCCGAACGCCTGCAGCTGCAGGACCGCCACTGCCGGCAGGTCCCGGAAAGGGTTGAAGAGCCTGAGCCCCTTGTCGGTGGAGAGGTTCGCCCATGCTCCTAGCACCCGCCCTCCCCTCTCCCCGCCTGTTCATCGCCTTTCGCTTCGCCAGCATCGCTAGCCTTGGGCCCGGACAGAGAGTTAAGTTCCTCCACGTAGCGGAAGAGGCTGCGCCGCCAGGCGGCGGCCCAACGAGGGCTTCGTGGCGTGCGCTCACGTGTAACGATTATCGCCTTGATGGCTTCGCGAAGCTCTTGCTGCCGCTCCGAATCGCTGTTCCGTTCGCGAGCCTTGTCACCCTCAGCCACCGTTGGCACTGCTCCCGACCACCAGCTCGCTTACCACCTTGCCATCGGCATCGCGCAGCGTCGCCTTCGCTCCTTGCTGCCATACCGGGTCGGCGAGGCCCCAGTACAGATCGGTGGCGGAATCAGTTCCCTGGCCAGTATGGACAAGCACAGTGCCCGAGCGCCAGAGGAAAAGATTGGGGAACGTGAAGGCATGTCCGTGTCCATCCTCCAACGTCCAGCCCTCAAGGCCGACGCCCTTGGAACCCTTGTTACTGATGGTAACGTATTCACCATCAGCCTTCTCGGCCGTGGTCACCGACTCGATGACCACGGGCACTGCGGCGCCTTCCGGAGTCAGCACTGGTGCCAGAGTGGGAGCCTGCTTGGGCGTGGGGCTGCTCTCTGGCACTACACCGCCTTCGGGGATCAGCAGGGACTCGCCCACTGTGATATAGTTCGCGTTGTCAATGCCGTTGGCTTTCATCAGCGCATCGAGCGGGACCTGGTAGCGGAAAGCGATGGAGGAAAGGCTATCCCCGGCCTTCACGACATATGTGGCTACCGCCCTGACCTCTGAGGTGCCCGGCGTCGCCGTCGCCGATGGCAGCGACGCGACGGCAAGGGCCGTCCCACTTCCCGGGGTAGCTGTTGCAGCGGCAGAGACGCCGCCGCGGTATCGGTCGAAGATCATGACCACCGTCAGGCTGATGATAATTGAGACGATGGCGTTGATTGTCAGCAGCGCCACGGCCTGCTGCTTCGTCAAGCCTGCCCTCCTCAGTGCAACCATGCGAGCACACACATTATAGGTAATCGTCAGCGGCGTTGGCCAACGATCGTTGACATAGATAGCACGATACGTGCCAGACCACTCTTTGCTGGCTTTCCCCAGGGACGATTACAATGATGAGTTACCTCATTCCTATGACGGCAGAATGTAGGCTTTGCTCGCGTAAGAGGGCGGATGGCTAGCAAGGACATAGTCATACGGGGCGCGCGGCAACACAACCTCAAGAACATTGACGTCGTGCTGCCACGCGATCAACTGGTCGTGATCACTGGCCCATCGGGGTCGGGCAAGTCCAGCCTGGCCTTCGACACCATTTACGCCGAAGGGCAGCGGCGCTACGTCGAATCTCTCTCGGCATATGCGCGCCAATTTCTGGGGCAGATGGACCGGCCTGACGTGGACTTCATAGATGGGCTCTCGCCCTCCATCAGCATTGACCAGCACAGTGCCACCCATAACCCCCGTTCCACTGTGGGCACCGCCACCGAAGTGTACGACTACCTCAGGCTGCTCTACGCACGCGTCGGCATTCCACATTGCCCTCAGTGCGGCCGTGAGATCCAACGCCAGACGGTGCAGGACATCGTTGATGCGATCCTGGAGTTCGAGCCTGGCAGCCGCATCATGATCATGGCGCCATTGGTCAGCGGCCGTAGCGGCGACCTGAAGGCCGTTCTCAACGAGTTACGCCGTTCCGGCTTCGTCCGTGCCCGCATTGATGGCGTGGTCATGCCGCTCGACGCTGAGATCAGCCTGGATCCCGAGGCCTCACACACAATCGAGGTAGTAGTTGACCGCCTGATCGCCAGGGGGCAGGACGTTGATACAGCCCGCCTCACCGATTCCGTGGAGGCGGCACTGCGCCTGGGTAATGGTTTCATCACGGTCTCGCGGGTGGATGGGACTGGCGAGCATGACGCTATGTTCTCCGAACGTTTCGCCTGTCTCCACTGCGGAATCACTCTGCCACCTATCGAGACGCGCTCCTTCAGTTTCAACAACCCACGCGGCGCCTGCCCCGCCTGTTCCGGTCTCGGTGTGCAAATGGATTTCGACCCCCGTCTGGTGATCCCGGACGGCACCCTCTCACTTCTACAGGGAGCCATCAGACCGTGGGCCCGGGGCAAGCGCAACCTCCCGTATTTTGAATCGCTCCTGCGGGCAATGGCAGAGCGGTTTGGCATCAGCCTCGACACTCCGGTGCAGCACTTGCCGGCAAGCCAGCTTGACATCGTCTTGCACGGTGGTCCGCGCTCGAAGCCGATAGACGTCACCTACACCGGCAAGGATGGCGAAGTGCGGCGCTTGAGCATGCCCTTTGAGGGAGTGCTGCCCTATCTGCGCCGTCACTATCGCGAGAGCGAGGACGATCAGGAAAAGGCCCGGCTCGAGCGCTACATGAGCAGCGCCACCTGCCCGGTGTGCGGTGGGAAGCGCTTGCGGCCAGAGAGCCTGGCTGTCACCGTCGCCGGCCTGGATATTGCTTCCGTGGCGGCGATGACCATAGAAGACCTGCACGCCTGGGTGGCAAGCCTCCAAGGGGAGGAGGGGCGACGCTGGTTCGGCAAGCGCGAGACGACCATCGCTCAGCAGGTCTTGCGGGAGGTGTCCTCCCGCCTCGATTTCCTCGACAACGTGGGGCTGGATTACCTCACCCTGGACCGGCCCACCGATACACTTTCGGGCGGCGAAGCTCAGCGGGTGCGGTTGGCTACGCAGTTGGGCTCGCGCCTCATGGGAGTCCTCTACATCCTGGACGAGCCAAGCATCGGCCTGCATCCACGCGACAACCAGCGCCTGGTTGAGACGCTGAAGTCGCTGCGCGACCTGGGCAACACCGTGATCGTGGTGGAACACGACGAGGGCATCATCCGTGCCGCTGACTACGTCGTTGACCTTGGCCCCGGCGCCGGCGAGCACGGGGGCAGAATCATGGCTACCGGCACGCCGGAGGAGATCGCCGCCAACCCTGCTTCACTCACGGGGAGATACCTCTCCGGCGAGTTGCGCGTCCCCCTGCTCAGCAAGCGACGGCAGGGCGACGGCAGCTGCCTGTTCGTGCGTGGTGCCCGCGAGCATAACCTCAAGAATGTGAGCGTTCGCCTGCCCCTGAGAATGCTACTGTCAGTGACAGGTGTCTCTGGCTCAGGCAAGAGCACACTCGTGATTGACATCCTCTACAACAGCCTGGCACAACGGTTGTACGGTGCCAAAGCACGGCCGGGCCCCCACGACGGCATTGAAGGGCTTGAGTATCTCAATAAGGTCGTCAATGTGGACCAGTCGCCCATCGGTCGCACACCCCGGTCCAATCCGGCTACCTACGCAAACATCTTCACCGCCATCCGCGATCTCTACGCCACCTTGCCCGAGGCCAAGGCGCGCGGCTACAAGCCGGGGCGATTCTCCTTCAACGTCAAGGGCGGGCGCTGCGAAGCCTGCCAGGGAGAGGGCCTCATCCGCATTGAAATGCAGTTCCTGCCCGACATCTACGTAACCTGTGAGACCTGCGGTGGGCGCCGCTACAACCGTGAAGTGCTGGAAATCAAGTACCGTGGCCAGAGCATCGCTGACGTGCTCGACATGACCGTGGACGAGGCGATGGAGTTCTTCGCCAACCAGCCCAAGATCCGCAACCGCCTCAAGGTCCTTTCCGATGTCGGCCTGGGATATGTGCGCCTGGGCCAGTCAGCGACCACACTCTCCGGCGGTGAGGCGCAGCGAGTGAAACTGGCGAAGGAACTGGCTCGCCGTGATACTGGCAGGACGCTCTACATCCTGGATGAACCAACCACCGGGTTGCACTTCTCCGATGTGGCTAAGCTGCTCGAGGTGCTCAACCGTCTGGTGGACCAGGGCAATACTGTCATCGTCATCGAGCACAATCTCGATGTCATCAAAGCTTCGGACTGGGTGATAGACATGGGGCCGGAGGGCGGCAGCCGTGGTGGCACCATCATCGCCGAGGGCACACCCGAGCAGGTTGCCGAGGTCGAGTCCTCTTACACCGGGCAATACCTGCGCCAAGCCCTCGGCCTGGCGACAGGAGCCGACGAGGTGCAGCATGCCTGACCTTTACGACGTAGCCATAGTCGGTGCCGGGCCGGCGGGCATTTTCGCGGCTCTGGCGCTCAGCCAGACCTCAGGAAGACGCATCCTGCTCCTGGAGGCTGGCCCCGGCCTCGAGCAACGCACATGCCCCGCCCGCGACCGTCATATACCGTGCATCCACTGCAACCCGTGCCGCCTCACCTCTGGTTGGGGTGGGTCGGGCGCTTTCAGCGACGGCAAGCTCACGCTGTCCTCGGCCGTCGGCGGCCACCTGGCAGAGCTGGTCGGCGAGGAGCGGACCGCGGCCCTGATTGAACAGGTAGACGAGCTCTTCCAGCAGTATGGGGACACCGGGCCGGTATATGGGATGCGTTCTGACGCCACGGAGGACTGGCAGAAACGCGCCGCTCTGGCGGGCCTGCGACTGGTGGACTCACCCGTGCGTCACATCGGCACGGAGCGCACGCGGGGCATTCTGGCAGCGATGCGCGCCGCCCTGGACGAACGGGGGGTCGAGATCCGCACCAACTCGCCGGTCACGTCGGTGCTCACCGACAATGGCTCCGTAGCTGGCCTGGTTCTGGCCAACGGAACCCAGGTAGCCGCCAAGACGGTGCTGGTCGCACCTGGGCGAAGTGGCGCCGACTGGCTCCGTCGCCTGGCAGGCCAGATCGGCCTTAGCCTGGCGCGGAACCCCGTAGACCTGGGCGTGCGGGTAGAGCTACCAGCACCCGTGATGGAGCCGCTCACAAGCGTGCTGTACGAGCCGAAGCTGGTCTATTACTCGGAACGCTTCGACGACAAGGTCCGTACCTTCTGCGTCTGCCCCTATGGCGAGGTCGTCACAGAACGGGCCGCAGGCGTCACCACCGTGAACGGGCATAGCTACGCCGAGCGTCGCACTGCCAACACCAACTTCGCCATATTGGTCAGCAAGACCTTTACGGACCCGTTCGATGACCCGCTGGCCTACGGCCAATCCGTCGCTCGGCTGGCGAACTTGCTCGGCAACGGCGTGCTCGTCCAGCGCCTGGGCGACCTGGAACAGGGACGGCGTTCCACGCGCGAGCGCCTCTCGCATGGTATCGTGGAACCGACGCTTCGCGAGGCAACGCCGGGCGACCTGGGGCTGGTTTTCCCCTACCGCCACCTTGTGGACATATTGGAGCTGATCTACGCCCTTGACCGGCTTACGCCTGGGGTCGCCTCGCGGCATACGTTGCTGTACGGCGTTGAGGCCAAGTTCTATTCCTCCCGCCTCCGCCTAAGCGAGCACCTGGAGACTGAGGTGCACAACCTGTTCGCAGCTGGAGATGGGGCCGGCATCACGCGCGGCCTGGTCCAAGCCGCCGCTTCCGGCCTGCTGGCCGCCGAGGGAATCGAGGCTAGGCTCCGGTGAGTCAGTCAGGCAGCACCTTCTACATCTGGACCGCCGGCTGCCAGATGAACGATGGGGACTCGCTCCGCCTCGCTGAGGAGCTGTCGGCACGCGGCTTCCGCCAGGTGGACACGCCCGACGATGCCACGGTAGTGGTGCTGAACACTTGCGTCGTCCGCCAGAGCGCTGAGAACCGCGCCTATGGCCGCCTAAACTCACTCAAGCCGCTCAAACGGCGCCACCCCGATATGCTCATCGCCGTGATGGGTTGCCTGGTGGGCGTCTCCGGCGATGAAGCCGGACTCGCGGCCCGCTACCCCTTTGTTGACATGTGGCTGCCGCCTTCGCGCTTTGAAGCCCTGCTCGAGCGTCTCGATACCCAGGCTACCGCCAATGCCATGGGGTGTGCTCCAGCCTCGCCGCTAAGTCCGGCCTCGCCTGTAGCGCGTTACGTGACGATCATGACCGGCTGCAATAACTTCTGCAGCTACTGCATCGTACCCTATCGCCGTGGCCGCGAGCGCAGCCGGCCGGTACATGAGGTGCTTGGCGAGTGTCAGCGCGTTGCCAGGCTAGGGGCTCGCGAGGTTACGCTGCTCGGCCAGAACGTAGACTCTTATGGAGCCGATCTGCCAGGCCAGCCGAGCCTGGCGGCTCTCCTAAGGGCAGTGCACGAGATCGAGGCGCTGCGGCGCATTCGCTTCCTGACCAATCACCCCAAGGATATGAGCCAGGAGTTGATTGAGACTGTGGCTGGCCTGCCCAAGGTGTGCGAGCACATCGAGTTGCCCCTGCAATCCGGCAATGACGAGATACTGCGGCGGATGAACAGGCACTACACCGCCGAGCAGTACCTGGACCTGATCCAGCGCATCCGCCACAGCCTGCCGGGCGTCGCCCTGGCGACCGATGTCATAGTCGGCTTTCCCGGCGAAAACGAGCAGCAATTCCTGGACACCTACCGCCTTCTCGAGCAGGTCCGCTTCGATGCCGTGCACGTAGCCTGCTACTCACCGAGGCCGGGAACGGCCGCTGCTCAATTGGCGGATGATGTCCCTGCGGAGGAGAAAGAGCGCCGGCGCCAGCTCATCGAGCGCCTACAGGAAAGAGTGGTCGGGGAGATCAACCGCGCGCTGGTCGGCAAGGAGGTAGAGGTCCTGTTCGAGGATCAGGTGCGCGGCAAGTGGCGGGGCCGCACTCGCACCAACAAGCTCACCTTCGTGAATAGCGACATCCCTCTGGCCGGCCGCCTGGCCATGGTCAAGGTGGAATGGGCTGGCCCGTGGTCCATGCGGGGCCAAGTTGTCGCCGCCGATGCGCCTGCTTTCCGGTAGTCGCCCGACCCTGCCGAGAACCGTGGCTTGCCTGGCCGCCGGCCTGATTCTGGCGGCGTTGTGTGTGGCCCTGCCCTACCAGGGCGGTGCAACGAGATTGTCGCTGGGGAGCATATCATCAGCCCCGGCTCTGGACGGTTTCTACCAGCCAGAACTCGCCCCCGACGGCACCGCCTTCCGCTGGAGCCAGGCCCAGGGCGTCATCACGTTCGGCCACGTCGGCGTCCGGCCGCTTCGCCTGCGCCTCTACGCCCACGCCCTGCGGCCGCAAGGGATAGCCACGGTGATTGTGGGCATCAACGGCCGCGAAGTCGACCGTTTTCCGGCCGGAGGCGCTTTCGCCGAGCACGACCTCACCCTTGACCCTTCTCAGTTCGGCTGGAACGGTGGATTGCAGATCAGCCTGAGGGCAACGCCTTTCGTCGCCCCGCCGGACACGCGGCAACTGGGCGTCGCCGTGGCTTGGGTTGAGCTCGATCCAGTCTTCGGCGTTGCAGCGCCGCCGGCACGTGTGCTCTTTCCCTTGCTCCTGGCCACGGCCTGGCTGGTGCTCGCCCGCCGCCCTGCCCGTATCCCTCTCCCTCAGCCTCTGAGCCTCACGCTCGGCCTCTTGCCGGT
>DAOTVV010000072.1:0-8727 GCA_034436255.1 Anaerolineae bacterium | reverse complement strand
CAAAGCCGGCGAAGCCCGCCTCCGCTACCATGCGGATGGCATCATGAATGCTCTCTCCATAGGTAGCGGGCAGAAAGTGGGTCGAGATGCCAATGCGCTGCTCGATAGACAACAAGGCACCACTCCTTGGCAATCAGTGCCTGCTACTGTAGCGCCGGCTCGGCCCGCCGGCAACCGCGTCTGGCGGCGTGGCGCCAGGGCTCGCGGCCCACACGACAGCCAGACCTACCGCGGGCTGATCACGCCCGCCAAGCGCATGCGGCCCTACGAACGCTGACTTGACTACCGCTGCATTGCCGGGCATCATGGACCTTGGCCGCAGGTTTTCGGGGCCGATATCATTGGAGGCTGTAGCTATGGAAACGCGCGTATTGGGGCAGACTGGTCGTCGGCTGTCGGTTGTCGGGTTCGGTGGCATCGTTGTCAAGGACACAACACCGGAGGAGGCGAGCCAACTCGTTGCGGAAGCCGTCCGTCGCGGCGTCAACTACTTCGACGTCGCACCCAGTTACGGCAACGCCCAGGAGCGCCTTGGTCCTGCCCTGGAGCCGTACCGCAAGGACGTGTTTCTCGCCTGCAAGACGGGCGAGCGTTCGCGGGCCGGCGCGCAGGCCGAACTCAAGCAGTCGCTTGAGTTGCTGCGCACGGATCACTTCGACCTGTACCAACTACACGGCGTCACCACCATGGCAGAGGTGGAGCAGATCTTCGCTCCTGGTGGCGCCATTGAGGCTCTTCTCGAGGCTCGCGACAAGGGACAGACGCGGTTCCTCGGATTCTCAGCCCACTCGGAGGAAGCAGCGCTCGCTTTGATGGACCGCTTCAGTTTCGACACTATCCTCTTCCCTATCAACTGGACTTGCTGGTTCCAGACTGGCTTTGGGCCCAAGGTCGTGGAGCGGGCACATGACAAGGGGATGGGGATCCTGGCCCTCAAGGCCCTGGCGAAGCGGGCCTGGCGCGAAGGCGAGCCCCGGGCCTGGCCGAAGTGCTGGTACTGCCCGGTCGAGAGCAAGGAGGAAGCGGCACTCGCTCTGCGTTTCACGCTCTCCAAGCCAGTCACGGCTGCCGTTAGCCCCAGCCACGCCGAACTACTCTGGTGGGCCTGCGACGCAGCCGGCAGCCTGGCGCCGTTGACTCCGGCCGAGGAGCAGGAACTGAAGCGGCGCAGTGAGGGCCTGGAGGCAATCTTCCCGCATTCGGACTGAGCCTAGCCGGCAGGCCAGCGTGAGCGCTGCCATTCATGCCGCAGCATAACGCAAGGGAGCCCGGTGTTGGCCGGGCTCCCTTGTTGCTGGCGGAGACGACGGGATTCGAACCCGCGATCTCAGGCTTGACAGGCCAGTGTGCTAGGCCGCTGCACCACGTCTCCGAGCGCGTGAAGCTAAACCTACCATAGCCGCCAGCCACTGTCAAGAAAGCAGTGGCTCAAGGTTGCGCAGCCCTCGCTGGCAGCGGGGCGCACCGAGCGAGCCTCACCGCCGCATCGCCCTGGCAACACTGCCGCCGGCGCCCTGGCTAGAATCCGGCCCGGCGATGGCCAACACGGCGTGCTCCGGGTCAATGTAACGGCGGGCGACATCGAGCATGTCATCGGCCTGCACGGCGGCGATGATCTGCGGGTAGCGCTGAACATAGTCAAGGCCGAGACCGAAACTCTCAATGCTTATTATGGTGGCCGCCAGTCCTTCATTCGTCTCTAGCCGCAGCGGCATGGAACCGACCAGGAAACTCTTGGCGTCGCCCAGCTCTTGCTCCGACACCGGCTCTCTGAGCAAACGGCGCGAAACGGTCGCGATCGCCTCCAGGCAGCGGTCTATGTTCACAGGATTGACGCCGGCCCGCACCGACCACGGACCCGGGCCGAAGCCCGCGTCCAGGCGACTATAGACGTAATAGGCCAGGCCCAGTTCGTCGCGCACATGCTCGCCCAGCCGGCCGAACATGCCCAGTTGCCCCCAAATCAGGTCGGTGAGATGAGCGGCGTAATAGTCAGGATTGGAACGCTCCAGGCCGACGAAGCCCCAGACCAGGTCAGCCTGGGCCTTGTCCGCCATCGCTACGGCGCTGCGACGCGCTGCCTCCGGCCTGGACACCGGTGGCAGCCGCCACTCCACCACTTCTCCAGATGGCTTCCAGTCACCGAAATACCGCCGTATCATGTCCACAGCCGCGCTCGGCTCCATGTCACCGACGACCACCACCGTCAGATTGCGTGGGTCGTAGTAGCGCCGGTAGAACGCCTCGATGTGGCCGCGCGTCAGGCTCTCGACTGAGGCCGTATAGCCCGTTGTCCGATAATGGTACGGATGGCTGGGTGGATAGAGGAGTTCACGGAAGAGGCGCGAGGCGACGTGCCCGGTGTCGTCTTCCATCTCGCGCAGGTCGGCTAGCACTTCCCCACGCAGTTTGCGCATCTCGTCTTCGGGAAAAGACGGGGCCAACAGCACGTCGCTGACTATATCCATCAGCAGGTCGGCGTCCTCAGTCAGTGCCTTGCCGACGAAGCCAGCGGTGTGGCCTCCTGCCCCCACCCGAATGGAAGCCCCTACCGAGTCCAATTCCTCGTTCAGCTGCTGGAAAGTGCGCCTGGCAGTCCCCCTCTCCAGCATCTCGCCCGTAAAGGCGGCGAGGCCCCAGAGCCCTTCTGGGTCGAGAACAGCCCCAGCCTTCACATCTCCAGCCACGACCAACGATGGAGCGCTGGCGTTGCGATAAGCGAGCACCGTAACCCCATTCGGCAGGACTTCGCGCAGGACGGTCTCAGGCCGGATGCCTGCACCGGCCCCCGCTGGGTCCCGGTAGAAGACCGGCAGCGGCCAAATGTGTCGCTGCAAGCCGGCGAAGGGCGCCCCAGCTGGGCTCTGGCCTGGCGTCGAGCCAGCCGTGGGCAGGAATGTGCCTACAGTACGGTTGTCTTCGTGAAGGTAAGCACGTGCTACCGCCTGCACCTGCTCGGGCGTCACTGCAGCCAGATCATCGGCGAAGCTGTCGAAGCGCTCGTAGCCACCCAGCACCTCGAAATAGCCGAGCCAGTAGGCCTGGTTGGCGACGCTCTCGAGCGCAAAGGCAAGCTGAGCACGTGTCTGCTTGCGGGCCTTGGCGAGCTCCGCCTCAGTAACGCCGTCTCTCACCAGACGATCAACTTCGGCGAACAGCGCCGCCTCTACCTCGGCCGCCGTGCGCTCCGGGCGAGCCGTGATCTCAAAGCGAAACAGCCCCGGGTCAATCGTAAGGCCGTAGCTCGAAGTGGCGTCCGTCGCCAGCTCAGTCTCCACCAGGGCCCGATAAAGGCGGGCGCTGCGATTGCCAGCCGACGGCCGTGACAGGCTCATCGGCTTCGCTCCCGAGAAGATGGCGTCCAGCACCATGAGCGCGGCCGCATCCTGATGAGTCCCCTCCGGGACGTGATAGGCCACCTGAACGTAGGAGGTCGGGCCGGCCTGTCGCACTTTCACCCGCCGCTCGCCCTTCTGCACCGGTTCGACCGCATGCACGGGCGGCACCTCGCCCGATGACGGGATGTGACCGAACAGCTCCGTGATCCGCTCCAGGGCTTTGTCGCTCTCGAAGTCGCCGACAAGGACGAGCACAGCGTTGTTCGGCGCGTAGTAGGTGCGATACAGCCTGTAAAGCTGATCGCGCGTGAGCGACTGGATATCGCTCTTCCAGCCGATAGTCTCATGATGGTAGGGGTGCACCTTGAAAGCAGCTGCACCGAGTTCCTCCATCAGCAAGAACTCGGGTTCGTTCTCCAGGCCTTCCCGTTCGGAAATGATCACCGTGCGCTCGGCCTCAAACTCCTGCGGGTCGAAGATGGAGTTGGCCATGCGGTCAGCCTCGATGCTCAAACCAAGGTCGAGTTTGTCCGCAGGCAGCGTCTCGAAGTAGCAGGTGTAGTCGGCGCTCGTGAAAGCGTTGAACATGCCGCCGTTGCGCGCGATCAGCTTGTCGGCCTGTCCTTTGGGGTACGAGGGTGTGCCCTTGAACATCATGTGCTCGACGAAATGCGCCGCGCCGGTCATGCCGGTAGATTCGTTACGGCTGCCAACCTTGTACCAGAGCCATGAGGAGACAACTGGCGCCGTGTGTACCTCGCGGAGAATCACGGTCAGCCCGTTCTTAAGCGTATGGCGTGCCGTGGTCAGTGATGGCATACTCCTCCTCCCGGTGGTGAATCTGAACTGGACGCCCTCCATGAGGGTCTGGGAGTGTGGGGCCGGCTTTCAGCGAGGCCACAGACCGGCGGAGCGTTCCACTATGTACCTCAGGCTGCTCATGCCCCCCAACTCCGCCGCGGTGAGCAGCAAACCGGCACCAAGCACAAATGCAGCGTCGCCCCAGCCTTCAGCACGCCGCTCCCGACGCAGAAGGAGCAAGGCCAAGAGGCCATTGACGGTCATCAGCACGAGCACGACGCCCAGAACGCTCAGTAGTGCCAGGGGATAGTACATCCAGCCCTCAGCCCTGGTCACGGCCACATAGACCAGGCCCAGGCCGGCAAGCATCGCAAGCAGGCCCCGGCCATCCAGAATGGCGGCGCTGCTGGCAGTGCGCCAGACCGTGTAGTTGAAGAGCGGCACCAGCACTCCCATCATCGCGGCGCCGCACAACAAGCCGCTGATGAGCCGCAGGCGGTTATCGGGCGTGTAGAAGCGTGGCAGCCAGGCGATCAGGCCAGCATAGGAGTTGATGCCGTCAACTGCGAAGAAGACGAAACCGAAGACGAACACACTCAACGCAACTGGGGTCGGCATTCCCGAGTTTCGCCGCTGTCGGCGCGCCAGCAGGAACAGCAGGCTGGTCAGCCCGCCGAGATAGGTGCCCGTACAGCGGGCGCAGAGAGGCAACTGCGTGCCTCCCACGAAGAACGAATGGTTTGGGTCCTGGCTGCAGATTCCGTAGCCAATGAGGTTGACCTTAGCCACGAAATCGTACGGCGGTACTGCAACATAGACGACGAACAAGGCAACGGCCAGCGCCACGGCCAGGCGCGCATCGGCGAGTCTCCGTGATCCTGCTGCTGGCCCGTCACTCAAGCCATTCACACCATGTCGGTGAGGAACATCGAAAGCGTGTACTGCTCCACAAAGCGCGGGTCGTTCGTGAGTTCGATGTATTGCGCCGCGTTTGCAATCTCGACCGCCCTCGCCCTCGCCGCTCTGGATAGCAGGGCCATGCGCGCGCCCGCCCCAGCGGCATTGCCGACCTGCTCGAAACGCTCCAGGGGCAGCACGGGGAACATGGCAATGTCCATGGCGCTCTGCACATCTATATAGGTGCCGAAGGCACCGGCCACTATGAACCGCTCGATCTCAGCCGCCGTGATTCCGACCTCATCGAGGAGGACGTTGATCCCGGCGCGGATGGCGGCTTTCGCCAACTGAATCTGGCCGACATCGTTGCGACTGACGACGATGGCCTCCCCCGTTGCCGATTCCTGGGCCGGCACGAGCACGAACTCTCGCCCCGTATCCGTCTCACGCACACGCGGGTGGCCGTTGTGCATGCCCCCCTTTATGTCAATCACACCGGCTGCGTACAGCTGGGCCACAGCGTCAAGGATGCCCGAGCCGCAGATGCCAACGGCGGGAGCGTCATTGATCGTTTGGTATTCCACCTGGCCATCATTTATGCGCACTCGTTCGACCGCACCCTCTGCAGCGCGCATGCCGTGGGAGATGTGAGCGCCCTCGAACGCCGGGCCTGAGGCACAGGAGCAGCTTACCAGACGACCCTTGTGGTAGAGAGCGATTTCCGTGTTGGTGCCAATGTCCAGAGCGAGCGTCGTCTCTTTGGCCTGGTACAGGCCGGTAGCCAGGATCATGGCGACGTGATCGGCGCCGACAAAACCGGCGATGTTCGGTAGCAGGTGCACATAGGCGCCTTCTGCCAAAGGCAGGCCGACATCCCTCGCCTTGACGTCCATCGCATCGCTGACGGCCGCCAGGTAGGGAGCGTTGCCCAGCTGCCGTACCGGCAAGCCGAGGAGCAGGTGATGCATGGCAGTGTTGCCCACAACCACGGCATCACAAATGTCGCTTGTCTCGTAGCCAGCCGTCTCGCACAAAGATCGAGCCAGGTCGGCAATGCCACCAACCGCGGCGTCGCGGATGGTGTCCGCCTGCTCCGGCCCTTCCAGTGCATAGGCGATGCGCGCCATGACGTCTTCGCCATACGATATCTGCGGGTTCATGACCCCTTCGGACGCCAACGTGCGGCCGTTCTCCAGGTTCACCAGGTAGCCAGCCACCTTGGTCGTCCCAAGGTCAACAGCGAGGCCCAGGATAGGCCTGCTTTTCTCCCGCAGGGCCACTACTTCCTCGTCGTGAACGGCAGCACGGAGGTGCCAACTCTCGCTGCGCAGCCTGTCCGACAGCTGCCGCAGGATCTGGAAGTCGTAGGTAGCCTCTATGCCCGACCGTTCGCGCAAGTGGTCCCGCAAGCGCAGGGCATCCGAGCGCAGGTCAGTGAGCGAGGGATCGCTGAGGGCGATCTCGACCGCCCGCGTGATTGGGTCGAGAGCGAAAGCCACGGACTCGCCCTCGACCTGAGTGCGCTGCTTCGCCGTGAGCGAACTGGCCGGAACGTGCACCTTGGCGTCGCTGTACACCAGAGTCTGGCAAGCAAGGCGCATACCCTCATCCGCCTGTGCATGCAGCGCTCGGCGCTCCGTATCGGAAAGGGGTGAGACCTCACCCTCAAGCACCTTCACCCGGTCGCGGCCGCAAGTGCCCTTACCACCACAGATAGCGATCAGGCTAATACCCGCCTGGCGAGCCGCGGTAAGCAGATCAGTGCCGGCGGCGCAGGAGATACGCCGCCCGATCGGCTCGAAGTCCACCTGTACCATTCTGGTCTGCATCTACTTCTGTTCCTGCTGCGCTGCTGCCTGGCGCTGGCGATAGGCGGTGATGTAACGCATTCCCCACTCATCCTTACCGAGCAGCAGGTCTGCCGCTAACACGTAGGGACGAACCTTGGCGGCATCCACGATCGGGGCGTTCAACCCCGCTTCGATCGCCAGGCCAATGAATACTCCGTTCAAGAGCTCGCGATCCGGCATGCCGAACGATATGTTACTGGCACCCAATGTGAGGTTGACGCCGAGTTCGCGGCGCACCAGGCGCATGGCGGCCAGGGTAACCGATGGCGCCGTCTGGTCCGATGAACAGGTGAGAGCCAGGCAATCTACCAGAAGATCCTCAGGCTTTATCCCCAGTGCCTCGGCAGCCTGCGCGATTTTGACCGCCACTGCCAGGCGCCCCTCGGCCGTGGGCGGGATGCCAGCGTCGTCCATTGCCAGGGCCACGGCCGCGGCGTTGAACTCCTTCACAAGGGGCAGAATCTCTTTCAGAGACGCCTCTTCGCCGTTTACTGAGTTGACGAGAGGGCGGCCGGGAGCGAGCTTGAGGGCGGCCTCCAGTGCCTTCGGCCTGGCGGAGTCCACGCTGATCGGCACGTCCACAACTTCGGCGACAGCCTGAACTGCCTCGGGCAACAAAACGACCTCATCGGCACCAGCGGCACCGACGTTCACATCAATCACGTCCGCCCCGGCCTCCACCTGCTCCTTAGCGTAGCGGCGGACAAGCGCCATATCGCCAGCAATGAGCGAAGCAGCCAACCGTTTCTTGCCGGTCGGGTTGATGCGCTCACCGATGATGACCGTAGGCCTATCCGGCGCGATGATGACTTCGATGCCCTTGCCCATCAACCTGGTTTCCAACTGAACTCTCCTTCCGCCTTACGGCTGGTTGCGCTTGCCTGGCATCGCCACGTTCGTGCTGCCGCTCATCATCCAGGACTGACAATAGCCCTTGGAGAGAGCGTCCCCTACAGCGGCCGCACGCGATGTTAGCATATGGCCGCATGGCGCGCCAGGATATGCATAGCTCAACGTGAGCATGCTGGCGGATCAGCGCCTCGCTAGTTACCAGGGGCGCCCTTGTCCGGGGAAGGTCATGCTGGTAAGCTAGGCGTCAAGTCACTGGACATTCGAAGTCGTGTCGGCCTGGCGATGCAGGGGGCCACTTTGGGCTTGACCGGCTACAACCGCTGCCGTCAGCCGGACTGGGCGGCAGGGCCCGCGGCAGCCGCACCAGGCCTGGACCAAGCCCCATGCCCGGGCCTCTTGCATCACAGCCGTTGCCGGCTCCAGTCGAGCCCCGATAGAGGACTGCGGATGGATAACGAACAGTACGCCTGGCGGGAAGTGATTGCCCGCGTCTTTGATGGCTTCGCGGTTGAGCGTGATGTCACACCGGACTGGCTGGTAAGCACCCAGACGGGCCGGCCGCTGAAGCTCAACTACTATTACCCCGAGATCAAAGTCGCTGTCCGCCTGGAAGGCTTGCGTGGCCGGAACCAGCGCCTGGGACCAGATGAGTTTGAGCGCCAGCAGCAACTGGAGCGAGACAGAGAACGAGAACGGCTCTGCCAAGCTCAGGGCGTCCGCTTGCTCTCCTTCGACGTCTATTCCGAGCCACAGGAGGTTCTGCGATCCATGCAGGCCACTCTCGCCTGGGCGATGCGCCAGGTAGCCAAGTCGAGCACCGAGGAACGGGACAAGCTCCGGCTCCTCGAGCAGCTACGAGAGGCACGCGCTCGCTTCGATGACATCCGCGCCCGCCTCCACAGCAGTCGCGATCTCCAGACCTGGGCGGAACTCTGGGTGGACCGCGCCTATGCCGACGCCCACAGCTTGCCGCGCAGCCCGGCTCGTGG
>DAOTVV010000071.1:0-17590 GCA_034436255.1 Anaerolineae bacterium | reverse complement strand
TGGCTATGTAAATGGCGTCTACATCCTGGCTTGAGAGCACTTCCTCAAAGCTAGTGGTGGCCCTGGCCTGATGGCGATTCGCCATGTCCTCCGCGAGTTCGCTCTTTGCGTCCATGGCCATGACGATCTGAGCATGCGGGGCGTGAGCCATGCCCTCCGCAGTCGCCACGGCAATCTCGCCGCAGCCAGCGATAGCGAAACGCAGTTTGTCCATTCGAACCTCCTAAGTAGCTAGCCCAGCTGCGGGCTTGTGGAACTCCCCAGCCACAGCCGGCCCGATTGTTCGTCCATGCCATCGACGCTGAAGTCAAGCAGTTCTACCAACCCATCCTGGCACCGCACGGCTGGTCCGTGAGGCAGGGTGGCAACAAGCTGCCCTGGGATGCCATCGGCCAGAGGAGAGACGGGCTCGGTGACTACCGCGACACGCCAGATGCGCACTTTCCTGCCCCCCAACAGGGAGTAAGCGCCCATGTAGGGACGGGTGAAAGCTCTTACGAAATTAGCGATCGAGCGCGCTGGTAGTTGCCAGTCAATACGCGCGTCCTCTGGCCGAGGGGCGCGGCAACGTGTAGCAAGGGAGTGGTCCTGGGGGGTGCGCTTGGCGGTGCCACTCAGAACTGCAGGAAAGGCTTCCTTGAAGAGGCGAACACCGAGGTCTTCAAGCTTGACGCCAAGGCTGTACCCAGTGTCATCCGGCGCGATTGGTATGGCGAGACTGGCGATTATGTCGCCCGAATCAACGCCCTCATCCAAATAGTGCATCGTCTGGCCTGCCTCGCTGTCCCCGTTGGCAACGGCCCAGAGGTCCGGTGCCTGGCCTCGATAGCGCGGCAACAACGAGTTGTGGACGTTTACGCAGCCATAACGGGGTATGGCCAGGAGCTCGGGCTGGAAGACCTTGCCAAAGTACATAGAGACGAAGAGATCGGGCTCAAGACGGCGCAAAGCGGAGGCAAAAGCGGCGTCGTTCACGTTCCGCGGCTGGTAAAGAGGAATGTAGGTATCGTACAGCACCTCCTTCACCGCGATGCGTACGTCGGGATGGACATAGTCGGGCCAGGTGACCACGGCTACCACCTCGGCATCCGGACGCTGCAACAGCCATTGCAGGCAACGAGCACCTATGCTGCCCCGGTACGAGAAGAAAACTATGCGCATCATTCGCCTCCACGAACACCGCGACCGGCCATAGGGATGGCGTTCCTGGCCAGACGCTGGATCCTGTCCCAAGCATGGTCGAGAAACAGTTGCATTGCACCGCACAGGTACATGGTCTTGGGTGATGCACTGATAGGCCCACTGGCTCTCGCGCAGGCGAGTGGTTCCGGGGAGGGTGGCGCCATCTCGGGGGAGCCGGGCACTGGAGCAGGCCGGCGGAAGCGCGGGCAGCCACCCTGGCAGATCGGCAGCCAGCGGCAGCCGCTGCAAGCGGCTGGCAGGTCTCCCTTAGCCGAAGCGAAGCGCCTTGCCTGATCGCTGTTCAAGATGTCAGACAGTGGTTGCGATACCAGGTTGCCCAGGCGGTTCGGTGCGCTCACAAAGAAATCGCACGGGTAGACGTCCCCGTTGTATTCGACGACGTAGTACTGGTCGCACAACGGCAGCATCTCACAGGTCTCTGCCGGCAGACCGGCTGCCAGAGAGACGAGGTTGTCGAACAGCCTGATCGAGAGCATGGGACGGCCATCGTTATACCAGGCGTCGAACAGGCCACAGAGGAACTCCGCCCAGGCCTGCGGATGAAGTGAGTGCGGCGCCAGGCTTCCGTCCTCAAGCCAGTCCACAGCCGGTATGAACTGCAGGTGAAGCAGACGGTTCTCGGCGAAGAACGCCAGCCGCTCCTCCGGGCGTGAGCAATTGCCAGCATGTACGACAGCAAGGACGTTGATGGCCACGCCAAACGTCCGCAGCAACGTAATACCGCGCATGACATCGTCGTAACTGGGCGCACCCTGGGATGTAGGGCGCCACGGGTCGTGGAACTGGCGCGGTCCATCAAGGCTGACGCCGACGAGGAAGCGGTAGCGTTCGAGAAGACGCGCCCACTCCCTGTCCAACAGGGTGGCGTTCGTCTGCAGGGCATTCGCTACCGCCTGGCCCTGGCGGCCGTAGCGACTCTGGAAGGCAACTGCCTGGCGGAAGAAGGCAAGCCCAGCGAGCGTCGGCTCGCCGCCCTGCCAGGCAAAGGTGGCTACAGGCCCCGCCTGCCGCATATGCTGTGCAATGAGAGAGGCCAATACGGGACTGGTCATAAGGCGCTGGGGCTCGCCAGCGTAGGGGTCGCCAAGGCGATCGCGATAGAAGCAGTAGCGGCAAGCCAGGTTGCAGCGTGCTGAGATTGGCTTCACGAGAACCGTCGAGCGCTTAGCAGCGAAAGCCGGCCTGTCGCGCCCTGATGTTCGAACGGTGAGGTGCTTGCCAGCCATGGGCGCGAGTTTATAGCATGGCCCTGGCGCTGCCAACCTTGTTCTGCGGGGCCGCCGGTGCTGTCGGCAAGTCAGACATGCTGCGGCCGGCCCATGCTGCCCGACCGTTGAGGGGCCGTGAGTTAGCCACTGAGTGCCGTCCTCAGCTGATCCAGAGGCTGTGGACTGCCGGGCACCAGGACTGGCCGCTCGGGCGTTCGGGTTGCCCTGCATATCGCCCTTGCAGGGCTGGCATCGCCATAATAGAATGTGAAAAATGAGCGACAGAGAACTGGACCGTGTGCCGAGTTGGCATTTCCGGCTCCAGGAGGGAGCAATGAAGGCAAGGGTCCGGGCGCTGCTGGCCGGGCTGGTGTTCGCGGGGCTCCTTCTGTCTGGGTGTGGCCAGATCTCCATATCTCAGGCGGTTGGCACTCCGCTCGCCTCCGCCAGCGCTAGGCCACAGCATGACCTGGCCATTCTCGGTGCCGAGATTAATCCACCACTGGATGGGGCCATCAGCCTCACTGATGGCACGACCAACTTCGAACTCCAGGTTGCCGTCGAGAATCGCGGCATGAGTGCTGAGAAAGACGTTATTGTGGAGGGCTGGCTAAAGGCTCCCGGTGCTGATGATAGCAGCGTGTTGATGAGCCAACGTGCTATCGTCCCGTACATAGCGCCTGGGGAAGTCAAAGTGGCGAAACTCACGGCAACGGGCGTAGTGCCGATACTGCCAGCGTATGTTTTGGTGGTATCGGTGCGACCGGTGCTGTTCGAGGCCAATTTGGGTAACAATACCAGCCAGTATGAGATCAGCGTAGGATTGCCATCCTTCTAGACAGGCAAGATCAGGCGTTAGCTTTTTGGCTCGGCCATTGTGGCCTTCTTCAGGACTTGGTGCTCCCATGACGCGAACCCTTTTGCGCGTACTGCCAGCCGCTGCCTGGTTAGCGCTGGGGCTGGCCGTCGGCCTTGCTGTTTCCCTGCGGCCAGGTCAGACCCAGCCTATCGTTGTGGGGCGGTCTTCGGCACAAAGGGACAGCAGTGAGGATCTGATCGCGCGTCTGGAACAAGAGCAGTCCGTCCTGCGCCAGGGCGTAGACGCCAGGCGCAAGGCGCTCTCCGAGATTGAGAGCGAGGAGGCGTCTCGCGGCGCGATGCTCTCGCAGCTCAGCAAGGAACTCGCGGTCAACCGGGCGCTGGCTGGTCTGACTGACATCCAGGGGCCGGGCATCATTATAAGTCTTGCTGACGGCACCCGTGCCCTCAGGGCGGGCGAGAAAGCCGAAGCCGTAATCGTGCACGACTACGATGTGCGTGATGTCATGAACGCACTCTGGGCAGGCGGCGCTGAGGCTGTCGCCATCAACGGCCAACGCATTGTCTTCTCAACCTCTGTAACCTGCGTCGGGCCTACCATAGTGGTAGGTGACAGCCGGGTCAGCCCGCCACTGACCATCCTGGCTATCGGCGATGCGGCGTCAATGTCTCGCATGCTCAGCCAGGACCCGGAATTGGCTCAGCTACGGTCGAGAGCGCAAGACGGTGCCATCATTCTCACCACTGAGGCTCGCTCCAACCTGACCATCCCGGCTTTCTCTGGCATCCTCACCCAGCAGTTCGCCCGGGCTGGCGACTGACAATGGAGAGGCCTGCCCGCGTCTGTCTCCTCTCTCTGCCTCTCGCTTTTCTCGTGGGAATGCTGGCGGTCCTGGCGACGAAGCCGAGCCCTGCTCGGCCGGTCGCGGCTGCCGTCAACTCAGAAGGTGATACTGAGGTAGTGAGTTCCCTGCTAAGCACCAATGACAGCCTGCGCCTGGAATTGCAGCGTCTTGACAGACAGCTACAGAGCTTCCAGACAGCCGACGGCACCAGCCGCCTGGAAGCGATGGCTGCCGAACTCAACTCCCTGCGGATCGCCAACGGCAGCGCCGCGGTGGTCGGCCCCGGAGTAGAGGCGGTCGTCCGAGGCCAGTTTAGCGCTGCCTCTCTGCGTGACCTGATAAACGAGCTGAAGAACGCAGGGGCAGAGGCGATCGGTGTCAATGGCGAGCGCCTGAACCTGTGGTCCCCGATCTATGAGGACGAGAACGGCGTCGTCGTCAGCGGCCAGGTGGTGGTTGGCATGGCAACGATTGAAGCGATCGGTGACCCGGCCGTCCTCAAGCAGACGCTGGAGCGGCGTGGCGGCCTGGTGTCGTTGCTTGAGCGCAATGGGGCCAGTGTCACCGTAAGCGAGCGCTCAGGTGCTCACGAGATCAGCCTGCCCATTTGCCCCGAGACAAGGACCTTCAGATTCGCGCGCCCAGCAAACTGACCGTTGCTTTTCGGCGGTGCGGTTGACGAGAAAGGCGAGAGACCCTATAGTTCGCTCGGCATAGAATCGCCGTGGATTCGGAGCGTGCCGATATGCTACGAACGGGAGTTGGGTCATGAAGCCGAGGGTCTTCGTTACGCGTCGCATTCCTGATCGCGGCCTCAAGAAAGTGCTGGATTTCGCCGACGCAGAAGTGTGGGAGGACGAGTTGCCTCCCTCGCGCGAAATCCTGCTTGAGAAGGTGAAGGATTGCGAGGGCTTGCTTTCACTGCTGACCGACAAGATCGATGGCGAATTGCTGGATCATGCTCCTAAGCTGAGAGTAGTGTCCAACTATGCCGTCGGTTTCGATAACATTGACGTGGACGCGGCAACGCAGCGTGGTGTGGCTGTCGGCAACACACCGGGCGTCCTGACCGATACGACGGCTGACTTCGCCTGGACTCTGATGATGGCGGCGGCGCGGCGCGTGGTCGAGGGCATGGACTATGTGCGCGCTGGCAAGTGGAAGACCTGGGGGCCCATGCTGCTCCTCGGCTGTGACGTGCACGGAGCGACGCTGGGACTGCTGGGCCTGGGCCGTATCGGTTCGGCCATGGCAAAGCGCGCCCGGGGGTTCGACATGAAGGTCCTCTATTACGATCCTTTCCGCCGTGAGGACCTCGAGAAGGAACTTAACATCACCTATGTGGACCTGGATACGCTGCTGAGGGAAAGCGACTTTATCAGCATCCACACGCCATTACTGCCTGAGACGCATCACCTCATGAACGCCGAAGCTTTCAAGAAGATGAAGCGGACGGCGGTGCTCATCAACTCGGCCCGCGGACCGATCGTGGACACGATGGCTCTATATGAGGCCCTGCGCGATGGCGAGATTGCCTACGCTGGCCTCGACGTCACGGAGCCAGAACCACTGCCAAAGGACCACCCATTGTTGACCCTTCCGAACGTTATCGTGTGTCCACATATCGCCAGCGCGTCCGTCGAGACTCGCGGCCTGATGGCTGAGATGGCGGCGGACAATCTGATCGCTGGGCTGAAGGGCGAGCCTCTTCCTACCCAGGTGAACCGGGGCGTGGTGCCGAAGCGCATTCGCTAGAGTCCGGGCTGGCGGAGGCATTTCCGGGGGCGGGGCACACGGGTTGGCCCTGCCCCTTTTCGCTCTGAGCGGGCAGCGTCTTGTACGGATAGGAGCAGATGTCGTTCAGCACGCAGCCGGGGCATTGCGGTTGCCTGGCATGGCAGACGGCGCGGCCATGGCGGATCAGGTTGATGTGCAGGCTGAACACTTGATCCGGGCGGGCAGCCGCTCCCAAGATGTCGTGCGCTTGTTCGGCGCTGGCGCTTGCCGGGATAAGGGCGAGCCTGCGACTGAGCCTGAGGATGTGTGTGTCAACCGGCATGACCGGCTTGCCGCAGGAAAACAGGAGGACACAGGCAGCAGTCTTCGGGCCAACTCCCCTTATGGCGAGCAGCCAGCGCCTCGCGGCTTCGACTTCCATCTCGCAGACGAAGGAGAGGTCGTAGGTGCCGGCTACCTCGTGCACTGAGCGCAGCGCTGCCTGAATCCGTGGTGCTTTGATGGCAGCCAGACCGCCCGGCCGAATCGCCTCGCTGATCGCCGCCTCGGGGGCATCTACAACTTCCTGCCAGGTAGGAAAACGGGAGCGGAGGCGCGCAAAAGCGCGGTCTCGGTTCTTGTCGTTAGTGTTCTGGGACAGGATCGTGTGAATCAACTCGGAGGTTGGATCCATAGGGCTGTCATTGACAGGCAGGCCGTAGCAGCGGGCAAGGCGGTCATGGATGAGGATCAGTTTGTCCCGGAGGGGGGCAGTCTCATAGTTGTCGCAGCTAGGCGGGGCCTCCGGGCGCACAGCCAGGCCTAACGGGGCGCCCGTCCCCGTATCGTCACCGGGCTGCCCTTGACAGGTGCTCGGACCCACCGTAAATTCACCTCGCGTGGAGTCAACGAGCGATGTTAGCGCCTTGACACCTGGCTCTGCAAGGATCAAGGCAGCCAGGGTACTACTGTCGCTGGCATGGCGCCTGGCGGTCCGTCAGGGGATGGTGGCCTGAAGGCGTTGCTGCTTGGGTCGATCGTCTTCTGTGGCTGTTCCACGTCGCTGGCGCGGGCCGTGCGGACCGGCGAAGCGGCCTTGTCGCGGGCCGCAGCGCCTCTTGAGCCCTGGCGACCCGGGCACGGGTGCTTCCGGCAGATCGCTTGTGTTGACTTGGCGATGCCCATGCGTGGAGAAGCTGAATTGGGTACGAAGCTTACCTTGGCTGCCTCTCTCCTGATGCTCGTCTCTCTGCTTGCCTGCGCGCCGCTGTCGCAGTTTTCCCTGGTCTCCCGCCTGGGCGCTACTGCTGTGGCCACGCCACGTGTCGGCTCGAGCAGCGCAACGGTTGCGGCATCGGCCACGCCCACCAGCGTGCCGCCAGAAGCGTTCGGGGGGCTGTTGGCGATTGACCAGGCACTTGCCAACGTCTACGCCCGCACTAAGGACTCGGTTGCTTTCATTGCCGTAGTCAAGCCGAGCGCGTTCGGCCCTGGTGAGGCTTCTGGTTCCTGCTGGGTGTGGGACGAGCAGGGGCACCTGGTCACCAACAACCACGTCGTGGAAGGAGCGAGTAGCATCTTCGTTCGCTTCGCAAGCGACGTGGAAGTGGAGGCCACTGTGGTCGGCACTGACCCTGATAGTGACCTGGCAGTAGTGAAGGTGGACCTCCCGGGCCAGGCACTCACACCACTGCCGTTGGGCGACTCTTCGCAGCTTCAGGTGGGGCAGACGGCCATCGCCATTGGCAATCCCTTTGGCTTCGAACGGACGATGACCTCGGGCATCGTGAGCGCCATCGGGCGTGTGAGCCGGCAATCGAGCGGTTTCTCGTTGCCAAACCTGATCCAGACCGATACACCTATCAACCCGGGCAACTCGGGCGGCCCACTGTTGGACGTGCGAGGCCGCGTGATTGGAGTTACCACGATGATCTACTCGCAGACAGGCGAGTTCTCGGGCATTGGTTTGGCAGTTCCGGTGAACACCGTGCGCAAGGTCGTGCCGGAACTGATCCGCACCGGCCACTATCGGCACCCATACCTTGGCATCTCCGGGACGAGCATTGGCCCGATGATGGCCAGCCTGTTCGACTTACCTGTCGTACGCGGGGCACTGGTCGAGCAAGTGATGCCTGGCGGACCGGCTGACAGGGCGGGAATCCGGGCGGGCACAGAGAGGAAGCAAGTGCCCGGTTTCCGCGACCCGGTGATCCTCGGCGGCGATATCATTACCGCGATAGACGGGCGCAAGATCACGACGATGGACGAGTTGATCACTTACCTCGAGGACTACAACGTGGGGGACACGGTACAACTCACCATTCTGCGCGACGGGCAATCGCTTGACGTGCCCGTCGTCCTGGCTGAGCGCCCGTCCTCCGCCGGCGGATGAATCCGTAGAGCCTATCTTCGACAGGAGCAAAGGAATGGACGTAGTCCTCGCCATTGCCCGCCTTGCGGTTGTGTTGGTGGCCGCCGTTGCTGCGGTCTACGCTTCGATGGTGCTCTTCCAGTTCATGACCCCGGGAATTGATGAATGGAAAGAAGTTGCGGCAGGCAATGTAGCGGCGGGCCTGGTCATGGCGGGGGTGGCCGTAGCCGTCGCCATAGTCCTGCAGCCAATTATCACTTTCCCTCTCCAGCGCCTGGATCTTGGAGCGAGCGTGATCGCTGTCGCCCTTCTGCTGGAAGTTGTGCGCGTCTGCCTGGGAGTGATAGTTGCCGTGCTGGTAGTCGTTTTCGCGGCCTGGCTCTATGGGTTGCTTACACGGCGCATAGAAGAGCGCTTGCAGCTTGAGCAGGGAAACGTGGCGGTAGGCCTGATCCAGGCGGCGATTATCGTCAGCACTGCCATTCTGGTCAGCGCACCTGCCGGCATGCTCGTGAGTGCTCTTCTGCAAACGGTATTCGGGTCGAGTTAGCGTCAGCACCGCCGAGCCTTTAACCGGTTGGCCAGTCGCGCCGATCGGCGCCTGTAGGGGAAGTCGCAGCCAGGCAGTTGCCAGCGTGGGCGGACGCGGGCGCTGGTGTGCCTGGCGAGAGAGCGTGGCGGTCTCTTTCTCGATGTGAGCGCAGCAGGCAGCGATGGATCTTGCGAGTGCTGAGCTTCGCAAAGAACGTGGTGAGGGGGTAATACATGATTGCTTGTCTCAACAATGCCACGAGTGGTGCCGCAAGCTTCGAGGGGTTTGTCCAGGCGGCTTATGTAGCTGGGTTTCCAGCGATCGAAGCCGGGCTAGGAGACATGAGCCACTACGCAGAGGTTCATGGTCTTGACGGTCTGCGGCGCCTGCTAGGCGAAAGGCAACTCCAGATAGGCTCCACGTCCTTGCCTGTGGACTGGAGAGGCGACGAAGCGAAGTTCAGATCACAACTTGAGGCTCTGCCGGAGTCCATGCAGCTATGCCAGGCTCTAGGGATCACGCGCATGTGCACGTGGGTGCCGCCGCGATGGGACGTGCGCTATGACGAGGCATTCGCTTTTGCCAGAGAGCGTTTCGCGGCCATCGCCGATGCGATCGCTCCCTACAGCATGAGGCTGGGTCTCGAGTTCGTCGGCCCTCAGGGCGGATTTGCTCGACAGAAGTACAAGTTCACGACTACTCTTGCCGAGATGCTGCACCTCATTGCAGCCATCGGGCGCGATAACGTAGGCCTGCTGCTGGACTCATACCACCTTTACGCGAGCGGAGCGACGCTCGCCGAGATCAGCTCCCTGCCCGGCCGCCTGGTCGTGCAGATGCACGTCAACGATGCTTATGTTGGCGTTCCCGCTGCCGAACTCGAGGATCTGAAGCGCCTGCTCCCGGGCGAGGGAGCAATCCCCCTGGTTCCAATGCTCCGGGCGCTGGCCAACACGGGCTATGATTGGACGGTTTCGGTCGAGACGTTCAGCGTTGATCTGAAAGCCCTGGGCCCCGTGGAAGCTGCCCGTGCCGCCAAAGCAGCGATTGACTCTGTGTTGGCTGTCCTGTAGGTGGATGTGGGCGCGGCATGCGAGCCATCGTCATAGTGCTCGATAGTGTGGGAGTCGGAGCACTGCCGGACGCTTCGGCTTATGGGGACGACGGATCCGACACGCTGGGTCACATTGCCCAGGCGATGGGCGGGTTGCATCTGCCGAACCTGGAGAGGCTGGGGCTTGGCTGTCTGCATAGTGTTGCCGGTGTCAGTTGCCCCGCTTTAGCCGAAGGGTCCTATGGCCGCATGGCCGAGATGAGCGCTGGTAAGGACACGACGGTGGGCCATTGGGAAATTGCCGGCATTATCACCCGGCGGCCATTCCCGACCTTTCCCGATGGTTTCCCGCCCGACTTGATTGCCGAATACGAGCGACGCATAGGCAGGCGAGTGCTGGGCAACAAGGTGGCGTCCGGCACGGCGATCATCCAGGAGCTGGGAGAGGAACATCTGAGGACCGGCTACCCCATTGTGTACACGAGCGCCGACAGCGTGTTCCAGGTGGCAGCACACGAACAGGTTGTTCCTGTTGAGCAACTCTACGAGATGTGTCGTACGGCCAGGACAATGCTGACAGGTGAGTATGCCGTAGACAGGGTCATCGCCCGTCCGTTTGCCGGCGAGCCAGGGCACTTCTACCGCACTGAAAGGCGCAAGGATTTCGGCCTTGAGCCGCCGGCTCCCACCCTGCTTGACCATGTCAAGGCGGCAGGTCAGGAAGTAGTTGGTATAGGCAAGATCGGCGACATCTACGCTCATCGTGGCCTAACCCAGGAGATCCACACTTCCGGCAACTCGGAGGGAATGCGCGCTCTCGTTGATTCCCTGTCATCTGTCGTGAGCGGCCTGGTGATGGTCAACCTGGTGGATTTCGACATGCTCTATGGCCACAGGAATGATGTGGCTGGCTATGCGCGAGCGCTCGTCCAGTTTGACATGGACCTGGCTCCACTCTTGGCTGCGCTGGCGCCGGGTGATGCCCTGTTCATCACTGCTGACCACGGCTGCGACCCGACCACGCCGAGCACGGATCACTCTCGCGAGTATGTGCCTCTCCTCTGCTATGGCTCCCGCCTGCGTCGAGGTGTAGACCTCGGCGTTCGCAGCAGTTTCGCCGATCTTGGTGCCACCGTGGCCGAGATGCTGTCGGTGGGGCCGCTAGATGCCGGACAGAGCTTCATGTCCCTTCTCTTGGACGACTGAGACGGTTGCGGTGGGCTGCGGTGATGTCTTGGCCTGGACAGACAACCCGATGAACGCCGGCCAACCGATGACCGCTGAAGGCTGCAGTTGGGCATCTTGCGGCTGGGCCTGCTCGCTTCTGCCTTCCAAGCTGGGTGGGGTTGCGGATGAGGAGGCCTGGTGCCCCTGCTAGGTCCGGAGCCTACGGCCGACCAAGGTGCGCACCTTATCGCCCGCTACTACCGCCTGCGCCATGGCCGGTACGAACAGGACATCCCGTTCTACCAGGGGCTCGTGGCCAGGGCGGGGCCGCTTGTCCTGGAACTGGGATGCGGTGATGGCCGGCTGCTCGAACCTCTCGCTGCCGCTGGCGCGACAGTGCTTGGCCTGGACAACAACCGGGATATGTTGACGGCGGCGGCCGAGCGCATCCGAGGGCAACCCCGGGTCTACCTGGCGCTCGCCGAACTCGAGGCGATCCCGGCGCGGGGCGCTGGCCTGGCCATCCTCGCCCTGAACACTTTCTGCCATTTCGCCAGCCAAGAGAAGCAGGAGCGCGTTCTCGGTGCCATATACAGTGCGCTGGCACCAGGTGGCTTGCTTGCCATGGACCTGCCTAACCCTCATGTCGAACTGGAAGCGCGGCCAGATGGTGCCTGCCTGCTCGAAGGGACGTATGATATGGGGGATGGCTGGGTACAGGAATGGTCGGTGTGCGAGTCCGACCCGGCCGAACAGACACTGCGGATCACAAGCCTGTATGACTGCATCGGACGAGACGGCATGATCCGCCGCGAATGGTATAGCCTGCGTTTGCGCCTGTTCTACCGCTATGAGCTCGAACTGCTGCTGCGATGCGCCGGTCTGGAAGTAGAGGCGGTGCTCGGCGATTACGACTACCGCGATTACACAAGCGAGGCGCCCAGGATGCTGGTCCTGGCACGGCGGCCGACGCGATCCGAAGCCGGCTAGCGGCTGCCGCGTGCCGTTGCCAAGAGGGGGTTCGGGTTCAAGGCGAATGCGGGTGAAAGGCGGGCTAGCCACCGAGCCGTCGGGGGTCCCATGCCTTATCGGTAGCACAGGGAGGACAACGCGCCTCCTTCGGCGCACTTCTTGCCGTGGCGGGTTGGCGAGGGCCTTTTCAGGTTGAGCAAGGCAGCATGAACGAACGCGGATCAGGAGCGGATACTCTCCGTCATGTCAGTGGGAGTGCGCGTCAAGCTGCGTTCGTCCGTGTCGCCCTATCTTAGCAGGAGAACAATTCCCGTCAGAGTAACCAGAAACGGCCGGACCGGTATGAGCCTCCGGTCCGGCCGTCGTGCATGCCCCCAACCGAATTCGAATCGGTGTCGCAGCCTTGAAAGGGCTGTGTCCTAGGCCACTAGACGATGGGGGCGAGAAACACTCAGATTCTAGCCGAGTTCAGGCATGGAGGCAAGGCCGCGGGTAGAAGCAGCGGCGCTTGCCTCGGCATGCTGCAGATGGTACGTTGGCGGCCCTGTCGCGCTGTGGCATGCGGAATGGATGTTTGGGGTCCAGGAATTGGCTGACTTAACTGATCTTCTTGGCGAACTTAACGAGCAACAACTGCAGGCGGTGACTGCCCCGTTGGGCCCATGCCTAGTCCTTGCGGGCCCGGGTAGCGGCAAGACGCGTGTGCTCACGCACCGGATAGCCTACCTGATCCGGCATTACGGCATCGAACCGTGGCACATCCTGGCTGTCACCTTCACGAACAAGGCCGCCAATGAGATGCGCAGCCGGTTGCAGCGCATGCTTGGCGAGGAGGCTGGCGAAGTCACGCTGGGCACTTTCCATGCGGTGTGCGCCCGCTGGCTGCGTCGAGATGCCGACCGCTTCGGCGTCAGCCGGAAGTTCGTCATCTATGACACAGATGACCAGACCGCCCTCATGAAGACCGTGCTCGAGGAACTCAACGTTGATGACAGGCGCTATCGGCCTGGTGCCGTGTTGGCCGACATATCGAGAGCCAAGAGCGAGATGATCGGAGCCGACGAATATCGGCCGCGTGACTACTGGCACGAGATCGTGGCCCGTGCTTACCAACGCTACCAGCAACTGCTACAGCGGAATGATGGGCTCGATTTCGATGACCTGCTGCTGGTGACGGTCAAGGGGCTGCAGAGGGATGAGGAGCTGCGACGCCGCTATCAAGCGCGCTACAAGCATCTTCTGGTGGACGAGTTTCAGGACACCAATATGCCCCAATATGAACTGATTCAACTGCTGGCCTCCACCGATGGTAGCCTCTTTGTTGTAGGAGATGAAGACCAGTCCATCTATGGTTGGCGCGGGGCGGACTACCGCAACGTGGATCGCCTGCGGCGCGCCTTCCCCGAACTACACACGCTTCTGCTCGAAACGAACTACCGCTCCACGCAGATGATCGTGGACGCGGCCAAAGGGATCATCTCGCATAACCTCATACGCACGCCCAAGAACCTCCGGGCTGCCGGAGGGACAGGCGAGCCAGTCGTCGTGCGTGAGGCGTACTCCAGAGATGACGAGGCTGAATTCGTCGTCAGCGAGATTGAGCGGCTGGTGGCCGCCGGCGAGTTCCGGCTGGGTGATTTTGCTGTCATGTACCGCATGAACGCTCAGTCGCGCGCTGTCGAAGAGGCCTTTCTGCGCCACCGGCTGCCGTATCGTCTCGTGGGCGGCGTGCGCTTCTATCAGCGGCGCGAGATCAAGGACGTCTTGTCCTACCTGAGACTGCTGGTTGCCGACGGCGATTGGGTTAGCTTTGAAAGAGTGGTAAATGCCCCCAGCCGGGGCATCGGAGAAGTGTCTCTGCGTACCTTGCGCCAGGCCGCCGGATCCCTCGGCCTTGGGCCATACGAAGCCTTGTGTCGTCTGCGCGATGACCACACATGGCAACATGGGTTGACGAAGCGGGCAGTCGTGGCGCTAGTGGGTTTCCTCGAAGTGTGGGATAGGGTGCGGGCCCTTGCTCAATCTGCCACGGTCGCCGACCTGATAGATGCGGTACTCATCTCCTTCGAATATAGCCAGCATCTGGGGCCCGACAGCGCCGAGGCCGAAGAGCGCCTGCAAAACATACGCGAGCTACGCGCTGTCGCTGTCGATCGTTACCCGGTGCCCGGCATAGAATCGCTGGCGAGTTTCCTGGACGGAGTGGCACTCGTTGCCGAGGTTGATCAACTGGAGGAGGGCGTCGAAGCGCCTGTGTTGATGACGCTGCACACGGCCAAGGGCCTGGAGTTTCCGGTGGTGTTCATAGTCGGGATGCAGGAAGGCATCCTGCCGCACAGCCGCGCTGTCGAGCGCCTCAACGACAACCCGAGTGAGGGACTGCGGGAACTGGAAGAAGAGCGCCGCCTCTGCTATGTGGGCATCACGCGAGCGATGCGCCGCCTATACCTTCTGCACTCTCTGTCGGGCGGAGTGTACGGCCAGGACAGCCGCAACCAACCGTCGCGCTTCCTGAAGGACCTGCCGCCCGAGGTTCTAGCGACGGCAGATCGCCGCCAGCGCGCCCGAGCCAGCAGGCAGGCGAGCGCTCTCAGTACGCCTGTGGGCCGTCCTGGGACGGCGCCTGAACCGGCCGGTGATGCGGTCAAAGACGTCCGCGTGCCAGAATATCGCGTGGGCGAGACGGTGGTCCATGCCCGGTTCGGCGAAGGCGTGGTCATCGAGTACAAGCCCACACGTAACGACGCGGATGTGACCGTGGCCTTTGCCAACAAAGGAGTGAAGCGTCTGCTGGCCAGCATAGCGCCGCTGGAACGGAAATGAGGCCGGCCGGAGTTCGAGCAGGGCCTGGCTTTGGCGGCCACGCTGCCCGCCGGCTATAATCGCGCCTCACAAGCACTACGAGGTGGGCTACTTGGCTTTAGCGACCTACGACCTGGGGATAATTGGCGGTGGGCCGGCCGGGTATGTGGCGGCGATACGGGAGGCGCAGCTTGGCGGGCGGGTGCTGCTCGTTGAACGAGAGAGCATCGGCGGCACATGCCTCAACCGGGGCTGCATTCCTACGAAGACACTACTCGAGAGTGGCCAGCTGTTCCGGCAGGTCGCCAAAGCGGCCGAGTTCGGCATCGCTTTGCCCGGCACTGCATCTGTAGACTTCCCCGCAGTCATGGCGCGCAAGCAGGCTGTCGTCCAGCGCCTGGTGCAGTCGGTGACGGACTTGCTGCTGGCCCATCGCGTCGAGATTGTTTCTGGAGAGGCCTCTCTCCTTTCGCCGCAAAGGCTGCTCGTGCGCAGCAATGATGGCGCCACGCTGGAGATTCAATGCCGTAACGTATTGCTGGCCACCGGCTCCGACTGTGCCGACCCGGCCCTGCCAGGCTGCGATGGCGAGGGCGTGCTGGACTCGCGGGCAGTTCTCTCTCTGCAACGGCTTCCGGAAAGCATGGTCGTTATCGGCGCCAGCGTCGTGGGCATGGAGTTGGCGAGCATCTTCAATCTCTTGGGCACCAGAGTGACGGTCCTGGGTAGGCGCAGTTTCCTGCAAGCGGTTGACCAGCAGTTAGCGCGCCGGGCCAGGGCCCTATTCGCCCGCCGAGGGATGAAGATTGAGACCGGTTTGGAGTTACGAGGCATTGAGCGCCTCAAGAACGGCATGATGCGGGTTGGCTACACGATGGCTGGCAGGGAGCACTTCGCCGATGGCAGCGTCGTTCTGATTGCGACGGGCCGGCGCCCTCTTACCGACGGCCTTGGCCTGGCCGAGGCCGGCATTGCCACCGAGAGAGGTTTCGTGCGAACCGATCGCTTCATGCGCACGAGCGTGCCGGGCGTTTTCGCCGCTGGTGACGTGACTGGTGGAGCGATGCTCGCCCATGTCGCCGCTCACGAAGGGGCGGCCGCGGCGGAAAATGCCCTGGGAGGGGCCCGGGCTCTAGACTACAGCCTCGTGCCCAACTGTGTGTTCACATATCCCGAGATCGCCAGCGTCGGGCTCGACGAGGCGAGCGCAAAGGCACAGGGCGCCGACATCGCCGTGTCACGCTTTCCTTTCTCCGCCAATGGCAGGGCACTGACCATGGGCGAGGAAGAGGGACTTGTGCGGATGGTTTATGAGAAGGGCTCGGGGCGCATCCTGGGCGTGCACATAATGGGGCCACACGCTAGCGAACTGATCGCCGAAGGTCAGGTAGCCATTCGATCAGGCCTGACGGTGAGTGATCTCGCGGAACTCATGCACCAACATCCGACACTCTCTGAGGCGATAATGGAGGTCGCCCAGGCAGCCACCTTCGGTGAGGCGATCCATTACCGGAATGTCTGAAGGCGGCCAGGCCTTTCGAGCGCAGCCCGTGGAGCGCCTGGGCGTGTCGCTGGGCACGGCGGCGGTTTTGGGCTTGAGCCAGGCACCAAGCCAGGTGGCCCCGACCACCGCTTACCTGATGCTGGGTGGGCGTTGTCTCCGCGACTGTGGGTTCTGTGCCCAGGCTCGCTCAAGCGTCGCTGCGCCCACTCGCCTGTCCCGTGTAGATTGGCCGGAGTTCCGGGTTGAGGATGTCCTTCGGGCCCTGGCTGAGTGCGCTCCCGCCTTCCAGCGGGTCTGCATACAGGCGACGAGCAGGCCCAGTGACTTCGGCAAGATTTTGAGCCTGGTCGCCAGGCTGCGTGCGCAACTGGCTCTCCCGGTTGACGTTTCAGCGCTGCCTCCCAGCCATGCGGCGATGGAGGCACTGTTCGGCACTGGTATAGACCACCTGGGTTTCGGGGTTGACGCGGCGACAGAAGCCGTGTTCAAGGCGACAAAGGGCGATGGTTGGTCGAAGTACCGGTCACTGATCATGGCCGCCATCCGTGACTACCCAGACCGGGTCGCTGTGCACCTGATTGTGGGCCTCGGTGAGTCGGAGGCGGAGATGTGCCGAGCACTGCAGGAGTACCATGACTTGGGCGCCGTGACCGCGCTCTTCGCTTTCACGCCTGTGCCGGGCACGCGTTTGGGGAATGCCTCGCCACCCGCCCTGGCGAGTTACCGTCGTCTGCAGTTGGCCCGTTATCTGATCGTTAACAACGTGGCGCGGATTGAGCAGTTTCGCTTTACAGAGCGGGGAGCGCTTGCTGGCTTCGGCCAGGCTGACATTAAGGGGCTGTCGCTCACGGAGGCTTTTCGCACATCCGGTTGCCCGGGGTGCAACCGTCCTTTCTACAACGAGCGCCCGAGTGGCCCGCAGTACAACTACGCGCGGCCGCTGCACCAATCAGAGGCAGAGCAAGCACTCGCGGAGACGGGCCTCCCAGGGTTCTCGAGCCAGGGCGAGGAGTGAGTCATTGCAGAACGATGGGCGCTGGCGCTTGGTGATTGATGATGCTCGCACTGGCGCCTGGAACATGGCTCTCGACGAAGCCGTGTCTCGCGCTGTTGCGGCGGGGCGGTCACCGGCCACTCTGCGCATTTACTCTTGGGAGCCGGCGTGCCTGAGCATCGGCTACGCTCAGAAGTGCAAGGACTTCGATCTGGCTCTTCTCGAGGCAAGGGGCATGGGCTTCGTGAGGCGTCCGAGCGGCGGCAGGGCGGTGCTTCACAAGGCTGAACTCACGTACTGCCTGTGCGCTCGAGAGGACGACCCACGGGTTGCCGGTGGCGTCCTGGAGTCGTACAAGCGGCTCAGTGCTGGCTTCCTATCCGGGCTGCGGCTGCTTGGCTTG
>DAOTVV010000070.1:0-8489 GCA_034436255.1 Anaerolineae bacterium | reverse complement strand
GGAGAAGGCGGTTGAAGTGGTCCCTGGCGTATGGACCACGGGCTACATCGCCGAAAGGACATATCCGGATGGGGGCAGCAAGGGACTGCTTGCCGAGGTTGATGGGCAACTGGTCCCCGATGACTATGCCGACGATCTCTCGCTCGTACTCGACACGGGCGAGTCGCTTGTGCTGTTGTGCGGCTGCTGCCACGCTGGGCTGCTGAACACCATCGCACAAGTGCGGCGGAATTTCGGGCGGCCGATCTCGTCCATCATCGGTGGCACCCATCTCGGGATGAGCAATCCGAGCGCCGAGTATTGGCGACAGATCATCGCCATGCTCAGCGACATTGGCTCCCCCCAGTTGTACCTCAGCCATTGCAGCGGCTTCGAGGCAAGCCTGGTCCTGGCTCAGGCTTTCCCGGGGAAGGTGCACGGATGCAGTTCGGGGCGCGTGCTGCGCCTGAGTGCCGCGGCCGGATAGGGCGCCGGCAGGCGAGGTGAACGAGGTCGTGTGCGTGGCGTGTCGTTTGCCTCGATCCAGCGGCCTCCATATAATGAGCCAACCCAGATAGGAAGAGCTGCTTGGGCGCTTGGCGCGACGTCACAGGCTTGTATCGTGGTATCGCAAGGGCTGCAGGCGGCGTTCTTTATTCTGGGCCTTGCCGAGCATCCATACTGAGGCATACCCATCAGGAGGAGAGGAGATGAAAGTCATCCGTGTTCTTGGCATCGTCCTTGTCGTTGCCTCGCTGATGGCCGGTTGTGGCTCTTCCGCCGCCACACCGACCTCGGCACCAACCGTCGCCCCGGCTCAAGCTACCAACACGCCGGAGGCAGTCCCGACGGTGGCCGCCACTGCGACGGAGGCCGTCGCGCCGACAGTGGCCGCAACCGCGACCGAGGCCGTCGCGCCGACAACGGCAGCCACTGCCACTGAGGCTGTGGCGCCGACAGCGGCCGCAACCGCCACCGAGGCGGTAGCTGCCACTTCCGGCTCCACCGCCAACTGGGGCGTTGTCAAGGTCCCGGCTGGCCAGCCGATCATCATCGGGATGGGTGCCGGCACTTCGGGTGATGTAGCTAACCTGGGCATTGACGAACGGCGCGGCGCTGAACTCGCTGTTGAGGACCACCCGGAGATCAGGGGCCACAAGGTGCAGATGGCCTTTGAGGATGACCTATGCAGCGGCGAGGGCGGCACGGCAGTTGCCCAGAAGATGGTCGCCAACCCGCAAGTGGTCGCCTTCATCGGTGACATGTGCGGTTCCGGTGGTGTGCCGGCCTCGACGATCTACGAACAAGCTGGCATACCGATGGTCTCGCCCTCGATCACAGCCGTCGCCTTCACCGCTCGCGGTCTGAGGGTGACCAATACTGTGTCCATGAGCGATGCCACTCAGGGTGCTACCGCCGCGGACTACATGTTCAAGACCCTGGGCCTGAAGAAGATCGCGGTCTTGCACGATGGCAGCACCTATGGTCAGGGGATTGCCGAAGTAGTGCGCGATCAGTTCACCAAGGATGGCGGGACGGTTACCGCCTTCGAGGGCATTACCGTCGGTGAGAAGGACTTCCGCGCTGTCCTCACCAAGATTGCGGCCGATAAACCAGAGGGTATCTACTTCGGCGGCTTCCAGGCGGAGGCATCGGTGCTGGCTAGCCAGCGTAGCGAGGTGGGCCTCGGCGATACTGTTTTCTTCACGGACGAGGGTTGCTTCAGCGACGCCTTCATCAAGGCTGCTGGTGATGCTGCCAACGGCGTCTATGCGACCATGGCCGAAACGAAGGACAGCGACGCTCTCAAGGCCTTCCGCGATCGCTACAAGGCCAAGTATGGTGACAACCCCACCGATATCGGCCCGTACCATGCACATGCTTACGACGCCATGTCATTGGTGATTGCTGCCATTGATAAGGTGGCGGTGGATGACGGCAACGGCAACCTCACCATTGACCGCGCCAAGCTCGTGGACGCAATCCGCCAGACGAAGGGCTACCAGGGCCTGACGGGCGAGATCACGTTCAACGAGCGCGGTGAGCGCATGGGCCTTGCCGTGATCGTGTATCAGGTGAAAGACGGCAAGTGGGAGCGCGTGAGCCAGTGAACTGGCTGACAACGCTCCGTTGCTAATCGGATAGTCGGCGTCATGGGCGGCGACACGGTAGCACGACTACGCCGGGTCGCCGCCTTTGCCTGCCACTGGCCTCGGGGGTGCTAGAGTTGTTGACGCAGCGGTTCGCCTTTCGCAGGCGGGATTGGGCAAGTCAGGCGGTGCTCTATCTCATTGGCATTCTGGCTGTGTCCCTTATCGCCTGGCGGCTGTACGGAGTGCTAGCCTCGGGCAAGGTACCGCCGACGCTTTGGGGCTTCCAGATTATCAATGGGATCATCCTCGGTGGGGTCTACGCCCTGATCGCCCTTGGCTACACGCTGGTCTACGGTATATTGCTCATGATCAACTTCGCGCATGGCGAAGTGATGATGACTGGGGCATATGTTGGCTACTTCGTGCTCAGCGGCCTGACGGCGCTCGGCATCATTGACAGCTTACCTCTGCTTGGCATCTTTCTTGTATTCGCCGCTGGCATGGGTGCTTCGCTGGCCCTGGGCGTGACGGTCGAACGGGTCGCGTATCGCCCTCTGCGGCGCGCGCCAAGGCTCGTACCACTGATCAGTGCCATCGGCGCTTCGATTTTCTTGCAGAACGCTGCCCTGCGTATTTTCGGCCCGAAGATACGTGTCTACGTCAAGCCACCACTGTTGAAGGGGGGCTGGAACATTCTGGGCACTCAGCTCTTTGTCACGCGTACCGGCGTCCTCTCTGTCATCCTTTCCATCGTTCTGATGATCGCGCTTTACCTTCTCGTCCGCCGCACTACTTTGGGGCGGGCGATGCGAGCCGTGGCCGAAGACAAAGACACAGCAGCGCTGATGGGGATAGATGTAGATCAGGTGATCGTGCGCACGTTCGCCATCGGCTCGCTGTTGGCCGGTGCTGCAGGCGTGATGCTCGGCTTTCACAACAGCCAGGTGAACGCTACCATGGGGTTCATCCCAGGGATCAAGGCTTTCACCGCCGCGGTGCTCGGCGGCATCGGCAATGTCCCTGGCGCCATGTTCGGCGGGCTTGTCCTTGGCCTGGCGGAATCGCTTGGGCCGACGGTGCTCAACATTCCTTCGCAGTACAAGGATGTGATCGCTTTCGCTCTTCTGGTGCTGGTCCTGGTTTTCCGGCCGACTGGCCTGCTTGGCGAGGTGCTTTCGGGCAAGAGGGCGTAAGCTATGGCTGTTGACCTTCCCGTGGAGCGGGAGAGAAAGCCGCCTCTGGCACTGGCCGCAAGCGCCTTGCGCGCGGGGGCGCTTGCCGGTGGCATCGCCATTCTGCTGATCATCCTTGGACTGCAGGCCGCCATGTGGGCGCTCGACATTGGCCCTCTTTCGGTGGGAGACCTGGTTCTAGCAGTTCTTGTGGCCTGGATGGCGGCGCGCTGCGCTCGCGGCGCTGGCACGGCTTTCGGGCGCGTGCTGGTCGGCGCCGTTGCTGGCGTTACCGCTGCCGTGATCTACGCCGCTTTCGCCACGCTGGCGAACTCGGTCAACCTCAAGGAAGTGCTGGACAACGTTGGCCGGGATGCAGCGCCGGCCCTCTTCTGGCACAGGAGCGCTGAATTCGCCTGGCTGGTCGCGGTGGCCGGCGGCCTCGTCCTGGGCGCCGCGGGCGCACTTGCCAGCTACCTGCCGGCCAGGACAGTGCGGCGTGCGGCGTCGGTGTCGGCGCGGGTAGGCGCTGTGCCGTACCTGAACATGGTGCTTGCTATCCTCGCTGCGGTCGCCCTCATAGCGGCGCCTCCTTTCATCGGGCCGTTCTGGGACCAGACGCTGGGTTCCATCGGCATCTATGTGCTGATGGGCCTTGGGCTGAACATCGTGGTTGGTTTCGCTGGCCTGCTTGACCTCGGTTACGTGGCCTTCTTTGCCATCGGCGCCTACACCTATGCTTTCCTGGCATCGCCCAAGTATGGGTTGCACCTGCCCTTCTTGCTGGCTCTGCCAGCGGGCATGGCGATGGCATGCCTGTTCGGCGTTCTGCTGGGCATTCCGGTGCTGCGCATGCGTGGTGACTACCTGGCGATCGTCACCCTGGGGTTCGGTGAGATCATCCGCATTCTCATGAATAACCTCACCACGTTGACGGGCGGGCCGCAGGGCGTGTTGCAGATCGAGAGCCCTTCCTTGTTCGGGCTCTCGGCTACGCGGCCGCTGCATTACTATTACCTGATCCTGGCTGGTTGCCTCCTGGTAGGTTGGGTGTCCTATCAACTCAACCGATCGCGCATAGGGAGAGCGTGGGTCGCTATGCGCGAGGACGAGGACGTCGCTGCCGCGTCGGGGGTCAATATCGTGCGCTTTCGCCTCCTGGCCTTCGCCACTGGTGCTGCCTTCGCCGGCATGGGTGGGGTAATCTTCGCCTCGCGTCAGCACGCCATTTTCCCAAGCGACTTCGTCATGCTGGTCTCGATCAACGTTCTCTGCTTGATCATCATCGGCGGCTTGGGAAGCATACCGGGCGTGATCGCCGGGTCGGTGATACTGATCGGCCTGCCAGAGGTGCTGCGCCAGTTCGCGGATTTCCGGCTGCTCTTGTTCGGGGCCTTGCTCGTACTGATGATGGTCGCGCGGCCCGAAGGTCTGATCCCGTCTCGACGGACGAGGCTGGAGCTTGAGGAGGCGGGCCAGGGCTTTGGCCGTCCTCCGGCTGTAGAAGAGCCAGCTCAGGTGGCCGAGGTGCGCGAATGAGCGCTATCCTCAAGGTCGAGAAGGTAAGCAAGCGCTTCGGCGGGCTACTGGCTCTGCACGATGTTGACATGGTGGTCGAGGAAGGGAGCATTGCCAGCTTGATCGGGCCTAACGGTGCCGGCAAGACCACCCTTTTCAATGTCATCTCGGGCTTCTACAAGCCGGACGAGGGTCGGGTGATCCTGAGGAACCGGGAGATAACGGGGTTGGGGCCTGACCGCGTCGCCTCTCTTGGTATCGCCCGCACTTATCAGAATATCCGCTTGTTCAATGCCATGAGCGTGCTTGAGAATATCCTGGTTGGGCAGCATACTCTGCTGCGCTCAGGCATATTCAGTTCGATTGTGCGGACTCCTCAGCAACGACGCGAGGAGGAGCAAGCCAGACAACGTGCTATCGAACTGCTCAGGTTCGTTGGCCTTCAGGGACAAGGGGACGCGACGTCCCGCAGCCTGCCGTACGGGGCCCAACGCCGGGTAGAGATCGCGCGGGCGCTGGCCCTGCAGCCTAAGCTGCTGCTTCTGGATGAACCTGCTGCGGGCATGGACCCAGGGGAAACCGAGGCTCTCATCGCACTGATCAGACGCGTGCGGGACACAATGGGCATTACCGTGCTGCTCATCGAGCACGACATGAATGTGGTCATGGGCATATCCGATTACGTCACCGTGCTCGACTATGGCACCAAGCTGGCGGAAGGGACGCCATCGCAAGTCCGCTCGGACAGGCGCGTGATCGAGGCCTACCTTGGCAGGGGGGTGAGCACGGCGGCATGACGGAAGCCCAGCCTGTCCTGGATGTGCGCGACATTAACACGTTCTACGGCGGTATCCACGCCCTGAAGGGCGTGTCGCTCCGCGTCTGGCCAGGCGAGATCGTCACTCTCATCGGGGCGAACGGTGCCGGCAAAACGACGACGCTGAACACGATCAGTGGCCTGCTTCATCCTCGCAGTGGCAGCATCCTCCTGGACGGGAGAGACATCAGCAACCTGCCGGCGCACAAGGTGGCTGCGCTCGGCGTCTGCCAATCCCCAGAGGGCCGGCGCATCTTTGGTCGGCTGACGGTGCGCGAGAACTTGGAGCTCGGCGCCTACACTCGCAAGGACAAAGCCGCTGCCAAGGCGCAAATGGCGAAGGTGCTAGAGTTGTTCCCGCGTCTGCGAGAGCGCCTTGAGCAACCTGGGGGGTTGCTATCTGGTGGAGAACAGCAGATGCTTTCCATCGGCAGGGCGCTCATGGCCGAGCCGCGCATCCTGCTCCTGGATGAGCCGTCTATGGGCCTGGCCCCGATCCTGTGTGAGTTGATCTTCGAGATCATCCAGAACCTCAACCGCCAGGGCACGACTGTGCTCCTGGTGGAACAGAACGCACAAGCCGCTCTCGCGATTGCCTCGCGCGCCTATGTCCTGCAAGGGGGACGGGTCGTGCTAGAGGGTTCGGCCAAAGACGTCCGCAACAATCCTGACGTCAAGCGCGCCTATCTGGGCGAAGGAGGCTAGGCATCATCTGGTGGCTGGCGCTGGCCGGCGGCCTGCTGGTGATAGCTGGCCTGGCCTACTGGCTGTTGGTATTGGCTGAGGGCGTGTACTTCGGCTCGCGCGTAGTATGCATGCTCTACGACTGGACTGCTGGCAGGTACGAGGCCATCAAGCGGTTCGACCCCTACTACGAGCGGCGTCTGCTGGGCGAACCTCTGGCTACGGCTTTGCAGCATTTCCACCACCCTATGCTCCTCGATGTGGCCGCGGGCACCGGGCGCCTGGCGCGCGCCCTGATCAGCACAGGTGAGTTCGACGGCACGATCATTGCTCTCGATAGGTCGCGGCGCATGCTCAAAGAGGGTGTGAGGAGAAGTGAGGGCCTCGGTCCGTACGTCACCTTCATCCAGGGAGACGCCATGCGCCTCCCCTTTGCCGACGAGGCTTTCGAGGCGGTGACCTGTCTTGAGGCATTGGAGTTCATGCCCGACATGAGGGACGCTTTGAAGGAGATGGTCCGCGTGCTCAAGCCCGGCGGCTTACTGACGATCACCAACCGCAAAGGCGGGGCGCGCTTCTACATGCCTGGGCATGTAACCTCGCCTGAGGCACTGCAGGCCTCCCTGATGGCTCTGGGCATGCGAAAGGCCAACGTGGCACGCTGGCAGGTGGACTACGACCTGGTGTTCGCCCGCAAGAGCACTGAAGGTGTGCCGGTGCGGAGCGCCTCTGGCGAAGGCGCTAAGTGAGCGTGCTCCATTCCCAGGATATCTCTTCTCGCCAGGCATCCACAGCCATTGGGGGCAGAGGCCAGGCCAGGACCACGCGAGTGCCCTGGTAGACCTGTTCGGGGCCATGTTCACCCCGGCTCTGACTGAGCAGCGGGTGGGCGAGGAGGACGGTTGGCGTCCGCCAGGAGAGGCGCATGGCCAGGCTGGGGCCGGCGAACTCGAGTGAGCTTGCGTTCGTGACCTCCCAGGCTTCCATCAGTCCCCGGCGCTCCTGACCACAGGCCAGGGCACCGGATTGGTGCGAGCCGGCAGGAGGAGCGAAGCAAATCTCCACAGCGAACCACGGGTCTGTTCCCGGCCAGGGGCCCTCCGCTAGCAGTTCATATTGCGCCTGCAGGCAGGAGCGTCCGGGATGGATGACCACGTCCTTGCACAAGTGCAGGGCGGCATTCTCATCCGGCCGGGGCACGTCCAGCCGCATTCGCAGGCTTGCGACGGCGGCACCCGAACTGGGCTTCAGCTGGTAGGATAGCCCGCTCAGGGTGACGTAAGTGGGCCAGGCGTCGTTCTGGACTTCAGCCAGGCTTGGCCGCGCACTCAAGAGATGGTCCAGGAAGGCACGGCGCAGAGATGGCTTGGGCAGGATCGAGCCTGTCTGCTTGGTGGGTAGAGCATAGCCTTCTTGGTACGGTGCGAGCGTGTTGAGAAGGTTGAGCCAAAGCGGATTCAGGTCCCACTCGTACAGGCAGGCGCCATTGCTGTGCCAGAAGAGCGATTGCTCTCTTGTGGCGAGCCTCACTTCCGGCAAGCCATCGGCATCGAAGTCATTCTGCTCCGCCACGGCTGCAGTGTCGGCTAGAGGCGCGGCCAGGGTCTCGGCCGCGATCAGGTGGTGATACATGGCGTGGCGGATGTGGTACATGTAGATGCCGCCGAACACGCCGTGCCAGTATGGGCAATTGCACTGCGCCCGCCAGAGATGATCGAGAGCCTGTTGCTTACTGGGCCCGGAAGGCATGGCATGCACCTTCCTGGAGATGCCATTGGCGCGCTGCAGGAGCATGGACGATTCCTCATATTTCGCCAGGAAACCCCGCCAATGCCCGATGCGCATGAGTGACGATCGCTCAGGACCGACCGCCTCGCGAGCTTCGGCGAGCCGCCGCGACGCCAGTGGCGGCAGCGACCAGTCCTCCATCTCGTGATAGGACGCGCTCGGGAGATAAGCCCGCCCAGCGGCGAGGTTGCGCTCCAGGTGGGAAGCCAAGGTAGTCGTTTGGAGCCAATCGCTGCTGGCTTCCAGGGAACTGAAGAAGCGCTCGAGCCAACCATCCTCGTAGCAGTGGTGATAGGTGCCTGGCCAAGCGCCGAATTTCTCCCCATCGTCGGCGAAGACGATGAGCCGCTGGCCAGCCATCCGTCTCTCCTGCAGGAAGGCGATAACCTCCTCCACGCTGCGCCAGGGAATGACATAACGCAGGGACGTGGACGCTGG